>JALNZF010000033.1 GCA_023229435.1 Nitrospirota bacterium | reverse complement strand
CGTAATGGCCGCCGTCAAGGTCGTCTTGCCGTGGTCCACATGGCCGATCGTGCCCACGTTCACATGCGGTTTTGTCCTCTCAAACTTTGCCTTTGCCATGCTGTCCGCCTCCTGATCAAGAAGTGAAAAAAATAAAAACCGAAAGGATGAAATTACCTGGTCTTAACTGTCTCACCCTTTACCTTTGCAATAATCTGTTCTGAAATATTTTTAGGAACCTCTTCGTAGTGAGCGAACTGCATGGTATAGGTGGCCCTGCCCTGCGTCTTTGACCGGATATCGGTGGAATAACCGAACATCTCGGACAGCGGCACCTGCGCCGTGATAACCCTGCCGGCACCCCTCATGTTCATGCCCTGTACGCGGCCGCGGCGGGAACTAAGATCGCCGATGATATCGCCCATGTACTCCTCGGCACAAACAACCTCAACAGCCATGATCGGCTCAAGCAATGCCGGCGAAGCCTTGTTCGCACCTTCTTTAAAGGCCATGGAACCGGCGATCTTAAAGGCCATTTCCGATGAGTCAACATCATGGTAGGACCCATCGACAAGGGTGGCCTTTATGTCAACCATGGGATAGCCGGCAATTACACCGTTCTCCATGGCCTCTACGATGCCCTTCTGTATCGGCATAACGTATTCCTTGGGAACCGATCCACCGACAGTTTTATTCACAAACTCGAATCCCTTGCCCGGCTCCTGCGGTTCCAGTTCGAGCACGGCGTGCCCGTACTGACCACGGCCGCCGGTCTGACGAATATATTTGCCTTCTGCTGTTACCTTCTTGCGAATCGTTTCCCGGTACGCCACCTGAGGTTTGCCAACATTCGCGTCGACTTTGAACTCGCGTAACAGACGGTCAACAATGATTTCCAGATGAAGCTCTCCCATGCCCGAGATGATGACCTGCCCGGTCTCCTGGTCTGTCCTCACGCGGAACGACGGATCTTCCTGCATGAGCTTCTGGAGCGAGAAACCCAACTTTTCCTGGTCTGCCTTGGTCTTGGGCTCAACAGCCACATGGATGACCGGCTCAGGGAAGACCATGGCTTCCAAAATAACCGGTTTATTTTCATCGCAGAGCGTATGACCCGTAAGCGTGCTCTTGAGTCCTACCGCAGCACAGATGTCTCCGGAGTAGATCTGCTCTATCTCTTCACGCTTGTTCGCGTGCATTTTTAGCAGCCTGCCGACTCGCTCCCTCGTTCCCTTGGAAGAGTTGTACACATACGACCCGGATGTCAGCGTCCCGGAATAGACCCGGATGAACGTAAGCTGGCCCACAAAGGGATCGGTCATGATCTTGAATGCTATGCCGGCAAAAGGCTCGCTGTCGGAAGCAGTGCGAACCACTTCCTCGCCCTTGGGGCCGATGCCTGTTACCGGAGGGATGTCCAGCGGTGACGGGAGATAGTCCACTACCGCATCGAGCAACAGCTGCACTCCCTTGTTCTTGAACGCCGATCCGCAGATGACCGGAAAGAGGCTCATGGCAATCGTTCCCTTGCGGATCGCGGCCATGATCTCTGCTTCCGTAGGCTGCTCACCGTTCAGGAACTTCTCCATCACCGTGTCGTCAGCGTCGGCAATCTTCTCGATCATTTTATCCCGGTACTCTTTTGCCTTGGACAGAAGGTCTGCCGGGATTTCATCAACAGTATATTTGGCACCGAGGGTCTCGTCGTTGAACAGGACGGCCTTCATCTTGACCAGGTCAATGCATCCGCGAAACTTGTCCTCTGCGCCGATGGGGATCTGAATCGGCACCGGGTTTGCGCCGAGCCGGTCGATCATGCTCTGGACGCTCATATAAAAGTCCGCGCCGATACGGTCCATCTTGTTCATGAACGCAAGACGCGGAACTTGATACTTATCGGCCTGGCGCCACACCGTCTCGGATTGGGGTTCAACGCCGCTCACCGAATCGAATGCCGCAACTGCACCGTCAAGCACGCGGAGAGAACGCTCGACCTCGATGGTAAAGTCCACATGGCCGGGAGTATCAATGATATTGATGCGTTTGTCCCGCCAAAAGCACGTCGTCGCGGCCGAGGTGATGGTTATACCACGCTCCTGCTCCTGTACCATCCAGTCCATGACTGCGGTACCATCGTGCACTTCGCCGATTTTATAGGAAACACCGGTATAATAAAGTATGCGCTCGGTCGTCGTCGTTTTACCGGCGTCGATGTGCGCCATAATACCGATATTGCGTGTATTTTCGAGTGAATACTGCCTAGCCACAACATCCTCCGCTTCTCTGCAGAAACAAAACCTTACCAGCGATAGTGGGCAAATGCCTTATTTGCATCTGCCATACGGTGGATGTCTTCTTTCTTTTTTACTGCTGCACCAGTATTGTTCGATGCATCCAGGATCTCTCCGGCAAGTTTGTCTACCATGGACTTCTCAGGCCGCTGTGACGCATAGAGCCTGAGCCAGCGGTATGCAAGCGACATCTTGCGCGGCTGCTTCACCTCGATCGGCACCTGGTACGAGGCGCCACCCACCCGTCGCGACTTCACTTCAAGCGTAGGCTTTAAATTGTCTATTGCCTTCTTAAAAATGGCGATCGGATCGCCGTTTGTTTTTTGCTGAATTCTATCGAGCGCCTTGTAACAAATAGCCTCTGCCGTGCTCTTCTTGCCCTTGCGCATGAGCACGTTCACAAACTTCGCAAGCATCTGGCTGTGATATTTTGGATCGGGCAATGATTCTCTTTTTACAACGACACTTTTTCTCGGCATAATATGGTGTTCCTTCTCTTTTACATGTGGCGCCTTTCAGCGCGCCAATTAAGCTGCCACTGCTATTTGGGCCGCTTCGCTCCGTACTTGGATCGGCCCTGCTTACGATTTGCAACTCCGACGGTATCCAGCGTACCTCTCACTATGTGATAGCGCACACCCGGGAGATCCTTCACTCTTCCTCCTCGGATAAGCACGATGGAGTGCTCCTGCAGGTTGTGCCCAACTCCAGGAATGTAGGTGGTCACTTCCATCCCGTTCGTGAGCCTGACCCTCGCAACCTTCCGGAGAGCCGAGTTCGGCTTCTTCGGAGTCGTGGTATATACCCTGATGCAAACACCCCTCTTCTGAGGGCAGCTTCTGAGCGCAGGACTCTTGGTCTTTATGGCAGCCAGTGTTCTGCCTTTTCTCACAAGTTGACTAATGGTCGGCACGAGAATTACTCCTTATAATCACAGGGATAGCATATTTTTAAAAACGTTGAGTCAAAACCTGATGATTATACTGTCACATGAGCATATTGTCAAGTTTTTTTTTAGCGGGCGCATGTTATGTTTACTCACAGGTCCGACAATGCTAAAAAATGCCGCTTTCCTCGTCTCCGCGCTATCCAAATCTCCGCTTAATGATTTTACCTCAGCCTTACTCTGTTGGCTGGGAAACCTCTTCCTCTACAACAACATAGGTGTTCCGATATTCCGTCATGCCGGTTCCCGCTGGAATCAGCCTTCCCATGATCACGTTTTCTTTCAGACCGACGAGATCGTCCACAGCCCCTGTAATCGCTGCTTCTGTGAGCACGCGTGTTGTTTCCTGGAAGGATGCGGCGGAAATAAAGCTGTCGGTGGTAAGCGATGCCTTGGTAATGCCGAGGAGGATCGGTCGCGCTGTTGCCGGAATACCGCCCTTGGCAATCACAGCCTCGTTTTCTCTGGCAAAGGTAAATCGATCCACCTGTTCCCCGATAAGGAATGGTGCGTCTCCCGCTTCCTCGATCCTGACTTTGCGCAACATCTGGCGAACGATGACCTCAATGTGCTTGTCGTTGATGCTCACGCCCTGGAGACGGTAAACCTGCTGCACCTCGTCCACAAGGTACTTCTGGAGCTCTCGTGGACCGAGCACGCTCAGGATATCGTGGGGGTCAACCGGGCCGTCCATCAGAGGCTCACCGGCAGTGACCCAGTCTCCCTCGTGCACGTTTACGTGTTTACCCTTGGGTATCAGATATTCCTTCTCATTTCCCATCCCGTCCTTGACAAGGATGCGGCGCATGCCTTTTACGAATCCGCCGAACTCAATGGTGCCGTCGATCTCACTGATGATAGCCTGCTCCTTGGGCTTCCGCGCCTCGAACAGTTCCGCCACTCGCGGAAGACCGCCCGTGATGTCCTTGGTCTTGGTGGTCTCACGGGGGATCTTGACCAGGATATCTCCCGGGAAAATCTCCGCGTTCTTATCGACCAGGATATGCGCTCCCGCGGGCAACAGGTAACGCGCCACGACATTGGAGCCCGGTAATTTTGCGGTCTTGCCATGCGGGTCTTTGATCGAAATACGCGGTCTCAGGTTCTGGTTCGGGTAATCAATGATCACCTTGCGCGACAGGCCGGTAATCTCGTCAACCTCTTCGCGCATGGTAACTCCTTCGATGATATCTCCGAAGGCGATCTTTCCACCGATCTCGGTAAGAATGGGCAGTGAGTAGGGGTCCCACTCCACGAGTTTCTGGGCCACTTCAACTTTGTGGCCATCCTGGACCTTGATCCGGGCGCCATAGATGACCGCGTACTTTTCCTTCTCGCGGCCTGTCTCGTCGTAAATTGCAATGCTGCCATTCCGGGACATGGCCACGTAATCGCCTTCTTTATTCTTCACCGTGTTCAGGTTGAGGTATTTCATAGTGCCGGCGTTCTTCGCCTCGAGCACGGTCTGCTCAACCACCTTGCTCGCCGTACCGCCGATATGAAACGTCCGCATGGTGAGCTGCGTTCCCGGCTCGCCGATGGACTGCGCGGCAACAATGCCGATGGCCTCGCCGATGTCCACGAGCTTGCCGCGGCTGAGATCCCGTCCATAGCACAGCTTGCACACGCCGCGCAAGGACTGGCACGTGAGCACCGAACGGATCTTAACGCGGTCGATGCCGGACTCGTCGATCCGCTTGACGAGTTCTTCATTGATTTCTCTGCGCATGCCGACGATCACCTCTTTGGTGATCGGATCTTTGATGTCTTCAGCGGCAACGCGTCCGAGCAGACGCTCCGACAATGGTTCGATGATCTCTCCGCCCTCGACGAGCGACCCGACGAGAATGCCGTCGGTCGTGCCGCAGTCATCCTGGGTGATGATCACGTCCTGCGAAACATCAACGAGCCTGCGCGTGAGGTATCCGGAGTTCGCCGTCTTGAGCGCGGTATCCGCAAGACCTTTGCGCGCGCCGTGCGTCGAGATGAAGTACTGAAGCACCGTCAACCCCTCGCGGAAATTCGCGGTGATCGGCGTTTCAATGATCTCACCCGACGGCTTAGCCATGAGTCCGCGCATACCCGCAAGCTGCCTGATCTGCTGCGTGCTGCCGCGCGCTCCAGAGTCGGCCATCATGAAGATATTGTTGAACGACCGTGCCTCCTGAAGCTCCGATTTCTTGGCGGTCCCGATCTCGACCGCTTCCATGCCGAGCTCTGCCATCATTTCGTCGGCGATCTTCTCGGTCACGTTCGCCCAGATGTCGATTTCCTTATTGTAACGTTCACCGTTCGTGATAAGGCCTTCTGTATACTGGTGATGGATCTCCATCACCTCTTTTTGCGCTTGGTCAATGAACTTCTGTTTTTTGCTCGGGATGTGCATATCGGAAATGCAGATGGAAATGCCGGCGCGCGTGGCATACTTGAAACCGATCTCTTTGAGGTCGTCGATCAGAACCACCGTGCGGCGCAGCCCGAGCTTGCGGAAACACTCATCGATCAACTTCGCGAGTTCCTTTTTGTTCATGTCCCTGTTCACAGAGGAAAAGGGCATGCCTTCCGGCAGGATATCGCTGAACAGTACCCTGCCAATGGTGGTCTCTTCGATCTTGCCGTTGATGCGTACCCTGACTCGCGCATGGATATCGGCCATGCGCTGGTCATAAGCGATACGGACCTCATCCCTGCCGGAGAATATCTTCCCCTCTCCAAGAGCACCGGAACGGGACTTAGTAAGATAGTAGCAGCCAAGCACGATATCCTGCGACGGGACCGTTATGGGTCTCCCGTTCGCCGGTGAGAGGACGTTATTGATCGAGAGCATGAGCACCCGCGCCTCCAGTTGCGCCTCGACCGAGAGCGGGATATGGACCGCCATCTGGTCACCGTCGAAATCCGCGTTAAAAGCAGCGCATACGAGCGGGTGGAGACGGATGGCCTTGCCCTCGACGAGCACGGGATCAAATGCCTGGATGCCGAGCCGATGGAGCGTAGGGGCGCGGTTCAAAAGAACAGGATGTTCCTGGATCACTTCTTCGAGCACGTCCCATACCTCGGGCCGCTCGCGTTCGATCATTTTCTTGGCGCTCTTGATGGTCGTGGCGTAGCCCTTTTCTTCGAGCTTATTGAAAATAAAAGGCTTGAACAGTTCAAGCGCCATTTTCTTCGGCAAACCGCACTGGTGCAGCTTGAGGTCCGGTCCGACAACAATCACAGAACGCCCGGAGTAGTCCACGCGCTTTCCGAGCAGGTTCTGCCGGAACCGACCCTGTTTGCCCTTCAGCATGTCTGAGAGGGACTTGAGCGGACGCTTGTTTGGTCCGCGAAGCACCCGTCCGCGCCTGCCATTGTCAAAGAGCGCGTCAACCGCTTCCTGCAGCATCCGTTTCTCATTCCGGATAATGACGGAGGGGGCCTTGAGCTCCTCGAGCCGGTGCAGCCTGTTGTTCCGGTTAATGACCCTGCGGTAGAGATCGTTCAGATCCGAGGTGGCAAACCGGCCGCCCTCAAGAGGCACGAGAGGACGCAATTCCGGCGGTATCACGGGAATTACATCGAGGATCATCCATTCCGGCTTGTTGCCCGACTTGCGGAACGCCTCGATCACTTTCAACCGCTTCGTCAGTTTCTTTTTGGTGGCCATGGAGGTGGCCGTCTCGATCTTCTTGCGGATCTCTTCGGATTCACCTTCAAGATCGATTGCCTTCAGCATCTCTCGGATCGCTTCAGCGCCCATGCCCGCTTTAAAGGCATTGGAACCGTACTCAAGCAGTGCCTTGCGGAATTTTTCCTCTGTCAGGAGCTCCTTGTTTTTGAGCGGAGTATCACCGCCGTCGATCACTACGTAGCCTTCGAAATAGAGCACCTTCTCAAGCGCCCGGAGCGTCATGTCGAGGAGCGTGCCGATGCGGCTCGGAAGACCCTTGAGAAACCAGATGTGAGCAACCGGCGAAGAGAGCTCGATGTGACCCATGCGCTCGCGCCGCACCTTGGACTGGATCACCTCGACGCCGCACTTGTCGCAGACGATGCCGCGATGCTTCATGCGTTTATATTTGCCGCAGAGACACTCCCAGTCCTTGATGGGGCCGAAAATCTTGGCGCAGAACAGGCCGTCCCGCTCCGGCTTGAACGAACGGTAGTTGATGGTCTCCGGCTTCTTCACCTCGCCATAGGACCATTCCTTGATCCGCTCGGGCGAGGCGATCTTGATCCGCATGGCATCAAAACTGATGTCTTTCGGTTTTTCGAATAAGTTCATGACATCCGTTCTGGTTTTATTATCGTACATGTGTTTGTCTTCCACAGTGAACCTCCGTGTGCAAAAGCGCTAAATCCAATAGTTCTTATCGGACTGATGAGTCTGATCGGACCGATATTTTCCCTTTCTATCGTGCCGATGAAATCTTCTCGAGCCCGATCACCCGTTCCCGTTCGTTCTTGCGTTCGATGAGTTCGACATCCAGACACAAGCTCTGAAGCTCCTTGATAAGCACATAGAACGATTCCGGCAGACCCGGCTCAAGTGTGTTCTCTCCCTTCACGATCGCCTCGTAGATCTTGGCCCGTCCGGACACATCGTCTGACTTGACGGTAAGGAACTCCTGGAGACAATAGGCCGCGCCATAGGCCTGGAGCGCCCAGACTTCCATTTCGCCGAGGCGCTGGCCGCCGAACTGGGCCTTGCCGCCAAGGGGTTGCTGCGTCACGAGCGAATAGGGCCCGATAGAACGTGCATGCAGTTTGTCGTCAACAAGGTGGTGCAGCTTCAGCATATACATGTAGCCGACCGTAACCGGTCTGTTGAAAGGCTCTCCGGTGCGGCCGTCGTACAGAATGGACTGGCCGGTAATGGGGAGTTTGGCCTCTTTCAGGAGCGAGCGTACCCGGTCCTCTGATGCGCCGTCGAACACGGGGGTCGCCACATGCAGACCGAGCGCTTTCGCGGCCCAACCGAGATGGGTCTCCAGGATCTGTCCCACGTTCATACGGGAGGGCACGCCGAGCGGGTTCAGCACGATCTCCACCGGGGTGCCGTCGGGAAGGCAGGGCATATCTTCTTCGGGCACGATCCTCGATACCACGCCCTTATTCCCGTGCCTGCCAGCCATCTTGTCGCCGACAGAAAGCTTGCGCTTCATGGCAACGTACACCTTCACCAGCTTCACCACGCCGGGAGGCAGATCGTCGCCGCGCTTCAGCCTGCCGATTTTTTCATCATAGATGGTTTCAAGAATATTCAGCTGGTTTTCCGAGTTGTCCAAGATCTCCTGCAGCTTTGCCGGATAGTCTTCCGACTCGACCTTGATCTTGGCAAGATCCTTCTCCGGCAGCTTGTCGAGGATCTCAACGGTGATCTTTTTCCCCTTGGCCAATTCGGTCTTGCCGGTCTTGGAGTTCACCACTTTATCGGCGACCGTCTTGCCGGCCAGTATCCGGCGGATGCGTTTATACCGGTCCTCTTTGACCGCACGCAGTTCATCCTGATATTCCTTCTGGAGCCGCGCGATCTCTTCGCTTTCCTGGGTCTTGAGGCGCTCATTCTTGTCCTCACCCTTGCGCGAGAAGACTTTGACGTCGATCACCGTTCCTTCGATACCGGGAGACGCGTAGAGGGAGGCGTCCCGCACGTCTCCGGCCTTTTCGCCGAAGATCGCGCGGAGCAGTTTTTCTTCGGGCGTAAGCTGCGTCTCGCCCTTAGGGGTCACCTTGCCGATAAGGATATCGCCGGGCATGACCTCGGCGCCGATGCGGATGATGCCGTTCTCGTCGAGGTTCCTGAGCGTCTCTTCGCCGAGGTTCGGGATATCGCGCGTGATCTCTTCCTTGCCGAGCTTGGTGTCCCGGGCCTCGATCTCGAACTCTTCGATATGAATGGAGGTATAACGGTCTTCCCTTACGATCTTCTCGCTGATGATGATCGCGTCCTCATAGTTATATCCGCTCCAGGGCATGAACGCCACGAGCACGTTCTGGCCAAGCGCAAGCTCGCCGAGATCGGTGGCTGGACCGTCGGCGATCACCTGTCCCTTCTTCGCCTTATCACCCACGCGTACGATCGGCTTCTGGTTCATGCAGGTATTCTGGTTGGAGCGATAGAACTTGGTAAGCGGGTAGGTGTCGATGACCGTCCGTCCTTTTGCGTCCTCGCCCTTGATCGTGATGCGGGTGGAGTCCACGGCCTCAACGAACCCGTCGCGTTTTGCTGAAACGATCGCACCCGAATCCCTGGCTGCGACCCGCTCCATGCCCGTACCGACGACCGGCGCCTGCGGACGGAGAAGCGGCACCGCCTGGCGCTGCATGTTCGAGCCCATGAGCGCACGGTTCGCATCGTCATTCTCGAGAAAGGGGATGAGCGCAGCCGAGACCGAAACGATCTGTTTCGGCGACACGTCCATATACTGCACTTCCTCTGCGCTCACCAGCTTGAACTCGCCGCCTACACGCGCAGACACGCTTTCCACGGTGAACTTGCCGCGGCTGTCGAACGGGGTGTTGGCCTGGGCGATCACGTAGTTCTCTCCGTCCACGGCTGAAAGATACTCGATCTTATCTGTCACCTTACTGCCCTTCACCTCCCGATACGGCGCTTCAATGAAACCATAATCATTGACCCGCGCATAGGTGGCCAGGGAAACGATGAGACCGATGTTCGGACCTTCCGGCGTCTCGATCGGGCAGATTCTGCCATAGTGGGTAGTGTGTACGTCGCGCACTTCGAATCCCGCGCGCTCGCGCGTGAGTCCGCCGGGCCCGAGCGCGGAGAGCCTGCGCTTATGCGTGATTTCCGCCAGCGGGTTGGTCTGGTCCATGAACTGTGAGAGCTGGCTGGAGCCGAAAAATTCCTTAATAGCCGCGATCACCGGCTTGGGGTTGATGATGTCGTGCGGCATGAGCGTATCGATGTCCTGGAGACTCATCCGTTCCTTGATGGCGCGTTCCATGCGGGCAAGACCGACCCGGATCTGGTTCTCGAGGAGCTCGCCCACGGACCGCACCCGGCGGTTTCCAAGATGGTCGATATCATCCACCTCTCCTTTGCCGGTACGGAGATTCACGAGATAGCGGATCACTTCGACAACGTCCTGCGCCGTGAGGGTGGTCTTGTCGATCGGGATATCGAGTTTGAGCTTCTTGTTGAGCTTGAGCCTCCCTACATTCGAGAGGTCGTATCGCTTGGAATTAAAGAACATGCCGGAGAAGAGGTTCCGCGCCATGTCAATCGTCGGCGGTTCTCCCGGCCGCATTTTCCGGTAGATCTCGAGAAGGGCATCGTCCGACGACTGCACCTTGTCGGAGAGAAGCGTGTCCCGCATTGCCCCGATCACGTGGATGCCGTCCATGTAGATCACTTCCAGCTTTTCCACCTTCGTGGCGACAATCCGGGCCAGGAACGCCTCGGTAATCTTGTCATTCGCGTTGAGAAGCACCTCTCCCGTCTCCGGATCGATAACATCGCGGAGCACGATACGGTCGATGAGTTCCTCGCGCGGAATCGGTATCTCGGTGATACCCGCGGCTTCCATCTTCTTGATGGCAACACGGGTGATCTTGGCGCCTTCCCTGACGATCTGTTCGCGGGTGTTCTTGTCGTTGATCGTGATGGGGGCCTTCATGCCGACCAGCGCGTCTGCGAGGATCCCTCGCGTGAAGCTTTCTTTCTTGATCCTGATGTCTTCGATGGGATAGTACATCCGGAGCAGGTCTTCGTTGGAATAACCGAATGCCTTGAGCAGGATCGTGGCGGGAATCTTCCTGCGCCGGTCGATCCTCACGTGTACGATGTCTTTGACATCAAATTCGAAGTCGAGCCATGAACCGCGGTAGGGAATGATCCGGGCAGAGTACAGGATCTTGCCGCTCGCATGGGTCCTTCCCTTGTCATGGGTGAAGAATGCGCCGGGTGAACGGTGAAGCTGGCTCACCACCACGCGCTCGGTCCCGTTCACAATGAACGTTCCGGTCTCCGTCATGAGCGGGAGGTCTCCGACATATACTTCCTGCTCTTTAATGTCCTTCACCCGCTTGGTAGCGGTCTGCTCATCCTTCTCGAAGAACACAAGCCGCGTCTTGATTTTGAGCGGCGCAGCATACGTAGAGCCACGCTGCAAGCACTCCCAGAGGCTGTACTTTGGTTCACCCAGCGAGTAGCCGAGGTAATCCACCATCGCGGTCTCGTTGAAATCGTAGATGGGATAAACGCTCTTGAACGCCGCCTGGAGTCCAATGTCCCTTCTCTTATCCGAGGCGGTATCTTTCTGAAGAAAGGAATCATAGGACCGTTTTTGGATCTCTATCAGATCGGGAATTTCCAGGATCGTGGGGATCTTGGAAAAATCCTTACGTACGCGGACAAGCTCTCTTTTTTCCTTTGACATTATCACACCCCTCATACCGCATTGAAATGCAAAATGAAAAATGTACCCGGTGACAAATGCAGAGCCGCTCACAGCTCCTTCCATTTTCCACTTTGCACTTATACGTTACCTAGTATTCATGAATCTCATTCGGCTCCGCAAGCCCTATCCATAAACGCAAAAAGTCCTTTGCCCTCCGGACCTATGCCGGAGGGCAAGGACTTGTCAAATGAAGCTTGTTCTTGTCTTACTTTACCTCGACGGACGCGCCTGCTTCGGCCAGTTTCTTCTTCATGGTCTCGGACTCTTCCTTGGTGACACCGGTCTTCACCGGCTTGGGAGCGCCTTCAACCAGGTCCTTTGCTTCCTTGAGACCGAGGCCGGTGAGCTCGCGCACCACTTTGATCACGTTGATCTTCTGGGCGCCCGCAGCGACCAGGACCACATCGAATGCTGTCTTTTCCTCAGCCGCTGCTGCGGCCGGCGCACCGGCTGCCGCCATTGCCACGGGCGCTGCCGCTGATACGCCCCACTTCTCTTCGAGCATCTTGCTTAATTCCGCAGCTTCAAGAACGGTCAGTCCGCTCAATTCATCAACTATCTTCGCTAAATCCGCCATGTTATTCCTCCTGAAAGATTATGATATTCTGTCGGATCTGTCCGATTTGTCCGATCCGTCCGACTTGTTAGCCTAATTAACCCTTGTCCGCCTTTGCCTTCATGACCCTGGCGAGCTGACCAGCCGGGGCCGCAAGCACACCGACCATCCTCGATGCCGGCGCCTGGAGAAGACCTACGATCTTCCCGCGGAGCGCATTGAGCGATGGCAGGGTTGCCAGCGCTTTGATGTCCGCCAGCTGGAGCAGCTTTCCGTCCAGCACGCCGATCTTGAGCACAAGCTTTGTCTGAACCTTGTTGAACTCGAAGAGCACCTTGGCCGGAGCCACCACATCATCAAATCCGAGCGCAATGCCCACGGGACCGACAAAAGAGTCTTTGAGCGGTTCGAGGGTGGTTCCTTCCACTGCTTTCCTCGCCAGCGTGTTTTTTACGACCCGGTATTCAACCTTGGACGTGCGCAGCTTCGCACGAAGGTTCGTGATCTGCTCCACGTTGATCCCGCTGTATCCGGTGATGATGGCGGTCTTGGCACGGGCAAACTTCTCATGCAACTCATCAATTGCTTCCTTTTTTTCCTGCTTATTCACACGATCCTCCTTTCTTTCAAGAATTCCCGATGACCAGCCCAGGAATCTCAAAAGAAAGTGATGGCATCCAGCACATTCTTTTTACCCGGGTCTCGGCAGGCCCCAGTACGGGATTAAGCCAAAAAGGATATGGATAAGTCCCCTTCGGTACCTGCTGTCTCGGACCGCACCCCTCGTTGTTCAGGGGTCGACCTTTTGTTACTACAAAAAATTTATTATCTCTGTCCGGAATCCTGACGTTCAGAATGTCGCGCCTGGAGTTTCGGATTTGTGATTCTTTATTTTGTTATCTTCTCGATCAGCGCCGTGTCCATTTTAATGCCGGGACCCATCGTAGTAGAAATAGTTACGTTCTTCAGATACTTGCCTTTGCTCGAGGCAGGCTTTGCTTTCAGGATGGACTCAAGAACTGCTTTCGCATTGTCCGCCAGCTTGTTCTCGTCAAAGGATGCCTTACCCACCGGCACATGCACAATGCCCGCCTTCTCCACTCGATACTCCACCTTGCCGGCTCTGATCTCTTTAATGGCCCTTGCCACGTCAAAGGTGACCGTGCCGGTCTTGGGGTTCGGCATCAATCCACGGGGACCGAGCACCTTCCCGAGTTTGCCAACAAGGCCCATGATATCCGGCGTTGCCACAACCGTATCAAAATCGGTCCAGCCTTCCTTCTGTATTTTCTCGGCGAGGTCCTCGGAACCCACGTAATCAGCGCCGGCGTCCCTCGCCTCTTTTTCCTTTTCGCCCTTGGCGAAGACGAGGATCTTGACCTTTTTCCCGGTGCCGTGCGGGAGAACAACCGTACCCCGCACCATCTGATCTGCCTGTTTAGGGTCGACGCCGAGGTTCACGGCCAGATCAACGGTCTCATCAAACTTGGTCCGTGCCGTTTTCTTGGCAAGCCCTACAGCCTCTTCGATACCATACGACTTCGTCTTGTCCACCAGTGCCGCTACTGCCTTGAATTTTTTCCCTGCCATGGTTCCTCCTCGCGGTATTAACGGTCACGCCTCGGCGTGACCTCCCGCAATATGAACAAAGATTGCGAAGTATCGGATGCGAATTTACCTGGCTGTTCATTCCGCACTCCGATCTCCACACTCCGAACTTAATCTATTACTTCCAACCCCATGCTCTTCGCCGAGCCCTCGATCATGCGCATGGCTGATTCGACGCTTGCCGCATTGAGGTCCGGCATCTTCGTCTGGGCTATCTCCTTGATCTGCGCGCGGGTCACCTTGCCGACCTTGTCCTTGTTCGGTACGCCGGAACCCTTTACAATGCCGGCGGCCTTTTTCAGAAGTTCCGCGGCCGGAGGGGTCTTGGTAATAAAGGTGAAGGACCTGTCGGAATAGACCGTGATAATGACAGGAACGATCGTCTCTCCCAACTTCTGGGTCTTCGCGTTAAATTGCTTGCAGAACTCCATGATATTCACGCCGTGCTGACCGAGCGCGGGTCCCACCGGCGGTGCCGGATTGGCCTTTCCTGCCGGGACCTGAAGCTTGATTTTTCCTGTAATCTCTTTTGCCATTGATAAACTCCTACGTTAATTTTTCATTATTGCAATTTACATTTTGCAATTTATTTGTCCTTCTCCCGCTCAACCTGCAAGAATTCCAGTTCCACCGGCGTCGAACGTCCGAAGATGCTCACCATTACCCGGAGCCGTCCATGAGCCGGGTTCACGTCTTCCACCGAGCCGATAAAGCTGTTGAACGGCCCGTCGATCACTCTGACCCGATCGCCCTTCTGATACGCTTGCTTGGGCTGGGTCTGGGCAACGGCGCCCTCTTCCGCCTGTTTGAGGATGGCCTTCACCTCTTCATCGGAGAGCGGTGTCGGGTTCGTACTTCCTCCGACAAAACCCGTGACCTTGGGTGTATCTTTCACAATATGCCACGTATTGTCGTCCATCTCCATTTCGACGAGAATATATCCGGGGAAAAACTTCCGCTGAGACTTGCGCTTTTTCCCCCCCTTGATGGAAAGGACCTCTTCGGTCGGGACGAGGATCTGTCCTATCTTTTCCTGCAGCGCGAGTTTGGAAACGGTCTCAAGGATGGTGGCCTTCACCTTGTTCTCAAAACCCGCATACGTATGGATCACATACCAGTTCATAGGCATAATTGTGCTTACTTAAAGGCTAGGGTCATTAATTTTCCCAACCCCAAATCTACCAAGCCCAGGAAAAAGGCGGCGATGAGCACGGTAGTGATCACCACCCAGGTAGAACCTATGACCTCCTTTTTTGTCGGGAACACAACTTTCTTGAGTTCCAGCTTTACTTCTTCGAAGAATACCGCGATCTTTTTGAACATGAAATAGGCCTCTTTCTCCACAAGGGGATATGGCAGGCCAGGAGGGACTCGAACCCCCAGCAGCCGGATTTGGAGTCCGGAGCTCTACCATTAGAGCTACTGGCCTGTGTCCTACTCAGCAGCTTCCCGGTGCGACCAGGTTACGCTTTGGTTTCCTTATGCGTTGTGTGCTTGCGGCAGAACCGGCAGTACTTGTCCAGGTTCAGCTTGTCAGGAGTGTTCCTCTTATTCTTGGTCGTTGAATAGTTTTTCCGCTTGCACTCACCGCAAGCAAGTAAAATGATTTCCCGCATTGTCTATTGCCTCACTCTTGTGTAATATTACGACGGACGATGGACGACCGTTCGCTTCGCTCACTTGGACGACGGACGATTTTTCGTCCCTCGTCCCTCGTCCCTCGCTTTACGCGATCACTTCGGTAATGACCCCTGCGCCCACGGTCCTGCCGCCCTCGCGGATGGCAAAACGCAGCCCCTTGTCCATGGCGATCGGGGTGATCAGTTCAACGCTGCAGGTCATGTTGTCACCCGGCATCACCATCTCCACGCCTTCGGCAAGCGTCACCACGCCCGTCACGTCCGTGGTCCGGAAGTAGAACTGGGGACGGTACCCCTTGAAGAACGGGGTGTGGCGGCCGCCTTCTTCCTTCGTCAGAACATAGGCCTCGGCCTTGAACTTGGTGTGCGGAGTGATGCTTCCCGGCTTCGCCAGGACCATGCCGCGCTCCACATCTTCTTTCTTGATGCCGCGGAGCAGAACACCGACGTTGTCGCCGGCTTCGCCCTGGTCCAGAAGCTTCCGGAACATCTCGACGCCCGTGACCACGGTCTTCTGCGTGGGCTTGATCCCCACGATCTCGATGTCCTCGCCTACTTTCACGACACCGCGCTCGATCCTGCCCGTGACCACTGTTCCGCGACCGGCGATGGAGAATACGTCTTCCACCGGCATGAGATAGGGCTTGTCCTTTTCGCGCTTGGGCGTGGGAATATAACTGTCAACTGCCGCCATAAGCTCCAGGATGCTCTTGTACTCGGGTGCGTTGAAGTCCTTGCTCTCGCTCTGGAGGGCCTTTAAGGCGCTCCCTTTGACGATCGGGGTCTTGTCCCCGGGAAACTGGTATTTGGTCAGAAGCTCACGGATCTCGAGTTCCACCAGCTCGATGAGCTCGGGATCGTCCACCATGTCCACCTTATTCATGTAGACCACGATATAGGGCACGCCGACCTGACGGGCGAGCAGGATGTGCTCGCGGGTCTGGGGCATAGGGCCGTCTGCCGCGGAAACCACGAGAATGGCGCCGTCCATCTGGGCCGCGCCCGTGATCATGTTCTTAATGTAGTCGGCATGTCCGGGACAGTCAACATGCGCATAGTGGCGATTTTCCGTCTGGTATTCCACGTGCGCCGTGGCGATCGTGATGCCGCGCTCACGTTCTTCCGGGGCCTTGTCGATGTTGTCGTAGGAAACAAACGTAGCGAAGTTCTTGAACGACAGCACCTTCGTAATGGCCGCCGTCAAGGTCGTCTTGCCGTGGTCCACATGGCCGATCGTGCCCACGTTCACATGCGGTTTTGTCCTCTCAAACTTTGCCTTTGCCATACATCCCTCCGTAAAAAGATTAAAGATCGATAGAAACCGGTTATGCACAAAGTGTTTTTACTGGAGCCCATGAGCGGGATCGAACCGCTGACCTCATCCTTACCAAGGATGTGCTCTACCAACTGAGCTACATGGGCATTTCAGTTCGGAGCCCACAGTTCGGAGTTCGGAGCAAACCTCAAGGGCAACCTAATCCCTTTCTCCGAACTACCAACTCCGAACTCCAAGCTAATAAACTGGAGCGGGAAACGGGATTCGAACCCGCGACCCCAAGCTTGGAAGGCTTGCGCTCTAGCCAGCTGAGCTATTCCCGCATGTTATTTCGAATTTGGATTGCAGATTTCTGATTTTAAATCCGCACTCCGCAATCAATAATCCGCGTTTATTTAATTAAAGTGGTGGGGAGGGGAGGTTTCGAACCTCCGTAGGCTGACGCCGACAGATTTACAGTCTGTTCCCTTTGGCCACTCGGGCACCTCCCCGATGAATACAACGAACCCTGATGTCGCGTGAACGAACGCATGAAAAGTGGAGCCACCGAAGGGAATCGAACCCCCGACAGGCTGATTACAAATCAGCTACTCTACCAACTGAGTTACGGTGGCACAATCTTCTGCACACACCACGCCCCTGCCCGTCTTGGTAAATCTTATATCTTACCGTTAGATAGTGATACGGAGAATGTAACCCCGCGTCAAAGAATTGGAATTATAAGGGATTGCGGATGATCTTGTCAAGCAAAAAGATTAATGATCGGGGTTTTGTCAAAATAGCCGGGCTGTGAAAAAAACACTGCGCAAACCATTATTTGTTCTTCCCGCGCCTCTGCCTGAGTACCTCATACAATAGGGCCCCGGATGCAACAGATACATTCAACGAATTGATCCGCCCCATAAGCGGCAGGGACACCAGGTAATCACAATGCTCCCGCACCAGCCTGCGGATGCCCTTGCCCTCCCCGCCAAGTATGATCGCAGTTGGACGGATAAAATCTGCGTCCCAATAGACCAGATCACCGCCCGCATCTGCGCCGGCAATCCATATGCCGCATTTTTTAAGTTCTTCAAGGGTGTTCACGATATTCACGACCTTGACCACCGGAACGTATTCCACAGCACCGGCTGCCGTCTTGGCAGCTGTCTCGGTGAGCCCTGCGGATCTTCTCTCGGGGATGATTACACCGTGAACACCGGCAACTTCGGCTGTTCTGAGGATGGCGCCGAGATTTCTCGGGTCTTCCACTCCATCGAGAACAAGGAAGAGCGGGGGCTGCTTTTTCTGGTCCGGGATCTTTAGAATATCATCGAGCGAGGCGTACTCGCGGGCAGCGACGACGGCCAGCACACCCTGGTGCAGGGCATTCGGGGCTTCCCGATTCAAGGCGTCGCGGGTCGTCATCCTTACCTCGATGCCGCTCCCCCTGGCAAGTCGTATGATCTCCTGGACTTCCCGAACCGACTTTCTCTGCTCGGCGATCAAAACGCGCTGGACAGACCTTCCAGCCCTGAGCGCCTCGATCACGGGTTTGATGCCGAATATTTTATCTCTTTGCATGAGGAAAGGGAAACTCCAAATTTCAAATTACAAACTCCAAATACTATCCTGACGTAACAAAGCCGACCCACGAACTTCGACCTGGTGATTGCGCTTATGGGGAGTTTATTGGTGATTTGGGATGGGGGCTGTGGCGCTCCATCGGCCTACTTCGGTTTCCACACCGTTCCGTCGGACCGGTCGAAAAGCTCCACTCCGCCGTCCTCAAGCGCCTTTCGTATCCGATCGGCCTCGGCCCAATCCTTGCGCGCCCGGGCCTCGTTCCGCAGGTGAATGAGTTCCTCGATCCGTTCAACGGAAAGCGAGACCTTGCTGTCAGCGAGCCTTCCCTCCTTGAACCATTCATCGGGATCGCGGAGAAAGATGCCGAGGGTCTTGTTCACATTCTCGAAGGACGCTGCCGCCGCCGACAGGAGCAGGATCACGGCGTCCTGGTTCTTTTTATCCACTTCCGCAAGGACCCTGTTCACCTCGCGGACCAGGTCGTAGATAAGCCCGATGGCAAAGGCCGTGTTGAAGTCATCATCCATGGCCTCTTCAAAGGCCTTGGGCAGGTTCTGGATTTTTGCATAAAGAGGCCGGTCCGCGACCTCGATGATGTCCTCGGGCTTGATCGAAGGATGTTTCTTTCCGGCGAGAAATTTCAGGATCCCTTCCTTCATCGTATAATACCGGTCGAGCCCTGCGCGCGTATCCTTCAAATTCGCATCGGAGAAATCGATGGGACTGCGATAGTGCGTGGAAAGCAGGAACAGTCGCAGCACTTCAGCATCGTACTGATTCAGGATATCCCGGATGGTAAAGAAGTTGCCGAGCGACTTGGACATCTTCTCCTGGTTGATGTTCACAAACCCGTTATGGAGCCAGTAGTTCACGAACTTCTTTCCGGAGTACGCCTCGCTCTGCGCGATCTCGTTCTCATGATGCGGAAAAACCAGGTCCTTCCCGCCGGCGTGGATGTCAAAGGTCTCGCCCAGGTGCTTGAACCCCATGGCAGTGCACTCGATGTGCCATCCCGGCCTGCCCGGTCCCCAGGGACTGTCCCAGGCCGGTTCGCCCGGCTTCGACGCCTTCCAGAGAGCGAAATCGAGCGGGTCGAGTTTGCGTTCGTCAACCTCCACGCGCGCGCCTGCTTTCAGGTCCTCGATGTTCCGTTTTGAGAGCTTGCCGTACTCCTTGAAGCTTGCCACCCGGAAGTACACGTCGCCGTCCATGGCATAGGCGTGCTCTTTTTCCACGAGACCCTTGATGACCTCGATCATCTCGGTGATATGCTCCGTGGCCTTGGGCTCGATGTCCGGCCTGCCCACGCCGAGACGGTCCATGTCCTCCTGGTAGGCAACAATGTACTTATGCGCAACCTCGGCGGCAGTAAGTCCTTCTTCCTTTGCGCGATTGATGATCTTGTCGTCGACATCGGTGAAATTCCGCACGTACGTAACGTCGAAGCCCTTGCGCCTGAAGTATCGCTGGATCAGGTCGAAAGCCACGGCCCCGCGCGCGTGCCCGAGGTGGGAAAAATCATATACCGTCACACCGCAGGCATACATGGTCATCCTGCCGGGATGGATCGGGACAAATTCCTCTTTTTTCCCGCTCAGTGTGTTAAAAAGCTTTATCATAGACAAACCGTCCTCAGGTGATGTAAACTTTCGATAGTGGATTCTCCGCATCATTCGGTGCGACTTGAAATATTATAGATTGCTGCAATCTTTGTCAAGAAGTTTTGTTGGCGCGAGGGGGCCGGCCATGACGCTCAAACCACTCAGATTCGTCGTCCAGGAGCACAAAGCCACGCGACTCCATTACGACTTCCGCCTGGAGATCGGCGGTGTGCTGAAGTCATGGGCAATCCCCAAGGGCCCCTCCATGAATCCCGCGGACAAACGGCTCGCCATCATGGTGCCTGACCATGTGCTGGAATATATCGACTTCGAAGGCATCATTCCCGAGGGCAGCTACGGCGCAGGGCCGGTTGTGGTCTGGGACACGGGAGGATATATTCCGTTCGACGACGATGATCCGGATACGGCGCTGAAGACCGGCACGCTGCACTTCGAACTCAAGGGGAAAAAACTGAGGGGCGCCTTTGTGCTGGCGCAGATGAAGGGTCTTCCGAAAAGTACGGGCAAGGAGTGGCTTTTAATGAAGAAAAAGGACGCCCATGCGCTGCCCTACTTTGCGATAAAGACCGAACTTACAGCCGTGCGGCTTGCGAGGCTGAAAATAAAGCCCCCCCCGTGCGAGACGGATTAGAACCGGAATAGGAGCATCGGAGAACGGTCAGAATAATCTGGCACGTTCACCACACTTTTGGTATACTTTCGGGTAGAGAAAAGAAAACGTATTCAAAGGCCATCGCCAGACAATAATTATGAAATTCCCGATCAAATACAAACTTGCCTCCATTGCCCTCCTGATCTTAGTACCCCTGCTTGTCTTTGGCATGTATCACAGTTCTGTAATGATTGAAAATGGGAAAAAGGGCATCAAAGAGGGCAATCTGGTCCTTGCTGAAAATCTGGCAGATGAGCTTGACTACCTTATAGATTCATCATTTTCGACGCTCCAGTCACTTGCAAAGCACCCGGCTGTCGTCAGCAAAGACTCCCGCGCCAGCGACCGGTTGTTCAAAGAACTCCTGCCCTCCTATCCGGATCATTTAAACATCCTTGCCGCGGACATGGACGGGAATAATTACGGAAGCGGCGTATACTCGCCGGGTGTGCGCAAACTCAACTATAACGACAAGGAATGGTTTATAAACGCCCGGAAGGGCATGAGCGTGGTTGGCGACATGCATATATCGAAACTCTTCAAAACATCCTCGGCCATGATCGCCGTTCCCGTGATCGACGGCCAAAACAGTCAGGTGGGTGTTATCGGAATGCCCCTGAACTTCGCCGAGGTGCGTAAAAGAATCATGAAGTCATTGCCCCGCCTGAAGGGAGCATCCATCACGATAGTTGACGCCAAGGAAAACGTCCTCGTCTGCTCCGGCTCGGAGCAAAACGGTGACCCCTGTAAAAAAATCTCACCACGTTCACTCCCCTTGCACGACGGTACCAACGGCAGCATAGATGAGAGAGGGCTGGACGGGATAGAGCGCCTCTACAGTTATGCCGGACTTTCCAGAACAAGCTGGAGGGTCATCATCGGTGTGCCCAAAGAAGTCGCCTATCTTAAGGCCTACGCATTCAGCAAGCAGTATCTCATCATTCTGTTCTGTGTAAGCGCCATGGCGCTTATCCTTTCTTTTATCGTATCAAAAAAGTTGACGGACAATGTTTCGTCCCTTGTCTCCGGGCTCAAGGAAATAGAGCAGGGCAACCTCTCCGCCACCCTTACCTTGACCGGCCACGACGAACTCCAGGAGGTCGCGGAATCATTTGACAGCATGACGGCAAAAAGAAAGGAAGCTGATAAGAACCTGAGGGAGTCGGAAGCCTTCCGTAAAGCGGTGCTCGACGGGATCGGTGAGGGTGTCGTGGTCATCGGAAAGGATTACCGGATACTTTCCGCAAATCAGGGCTACTGCGATCAGGTCAAGATGTCCTGTGACACGATCATCGGGAAATACTGTCATGCAGTCTCCCACCATAGTGACCAGCCCTGCTTTGAGAAGGCAGGGGGGTGCGACTGCACCGTGAAAAAGTGCTTTGAGACCGGTGAACACCACCGGTCGATGCACACGCACTTCGACAAGGACGGGACTGCCAAATATATCGAGACAAACGCATACTCCCTGAAGGACCCGTCCGGAGAGGTGACCGCGGCCATCGAGACGCTTGTGGATGTGACGGACATGGTCACCCTTGAAAAGCGGTTGGTGGAGGTCAAAGATCGTTACCAGAACCTCTATGACGACGCACCGGACATGATGCACTCCGTCGACAGGGAAGGCAACATCATCATCTGCAACCGGACCGAGCTGCAAGCCCTCGGATTCAAAACCGAGGAGATCATCGGATATGCCTTGAAGGATCTGATCGTACCTGAGGAGCGGGATACGTGCGCCCGGAAGATGGAGGCCCTGAAAACCAACGGCTTCTTCGAAGGTGAGATCACCCTCCTCGCAAAAGACGGCAGGCGCATTCCCGTATTCATCAGGTCCAAGGCGATCTATGACAAGGACGGAGCCTTCCTGATGTCCGACGCCGTCCTTCGCGACATTACGGAGAAGAAGAACCTCGAAGCCCAGCTTTTCCAGGCGCAGAAGATGGAGGCGGTGGGCCTTCTCGCCGGCGGCGTGGCGCACGATTTTAACAATATCCTGACTGTCATTGTCGGCTATGGCAGCCTCTTGCTCAAGAAGACTGAAACAGACAGCGCGACCCGCGGTTACGTCGAACAGGTGCTTTCAGCCGCGGAGCGGGCGACGAACCTCACCCAGAACCTCCTTGCCTTCAGCAGAAAACAGATCATCAACCCGAAACCCGTTCGGCTGAGCGAGGTCGTCAAGCATCTGGAGAAGATCCTGACCAGGGTGATCAGCGAAGATATTGAGCTGAAACTGTTTCTCGCGACCCGGGAAGCATCGGTCATGTCCGACACCGGCCAGCTCGATCAGGTGCTCATGAACCTTGCCACGAACGCGAGGGACGCCATGCCGGACGGCGGTTCGCTCATCATCGAGACCGAGCTGGTGGAATTTGACAACGACTACGTGCGGCGGCA
The DNA here is from genome assembly GCA_023229435.1 of Nitrospirota bacterium. Taxonomy (NCBI): domain Bacteria; kingdom Pseudomonadati; phylum Nitrospirota; species Nitrospirota bacterium. Next base: position 4,917 of record JALNZF010000033.1, on the reverse strand, counting down.
TATTTTTGCAGCGCCTGGAAAATACATGCTCATTTCCGTGACGGACACGGGAAAGGGCATGGACGCAAAGACAAAGGAAAAAATATTTGAGCCGTTTTATACCACGAAGGAGGTGGGAAAGGGCACGGGTCTTGGGCTGTCCATGGTGTACGGGATCATCAAGCAACACAACGGCTACATCAACGTATACAGCGAGCCGGGGAAAGGCACGACCTTTAAAATATATCTACCGGTCATTGAACAAGAGCCAGAGGAACTCGCGACCGCTGTTCTGCCGCCCGTAACCGGAGGCACGGAGACCATCCTTCTCGCGGAAGATGCTGTCATGGTAAGGGACCTGGCAAAGAATATCCTTGAGGAATTCGGCTACCACGTGATCGTTGCGGAAAACGGCACGGACGCTGTTGACGTGTATAAATCACATCACGGGATCTCCCTCCTCATCCTCGATGTCATCATGCCTGGCAAGAACGGGAAAGAGGTGTATGCGGAGATCAGGGGTCTGAATCCGGACATCAAGGCGCTCTTCATGAGCGGATATACGGCGAATATTATCCACAAGAAAGGCATCCTGGACAGCGCAACAGAATTCATCTCAAAACCCTTTTCCCCGAACGCGTTCCTCCGCAAGGTTCGTGACGTCCTGGATCAAGGTCCTGCAGCCTGAGCAAATCACTCTCGACAGCACATTGAGAAAAAGCGATATTCCAATTCTTACCTTCCCCCCCTTGCCTTCTCATCTTCCCTTCACGGCTTATGCGCATAACCCACTTTCCTGAGCACCTCTTCGATCTCGGTCAGCGTCGCGGGGTCGTCAATGGTGGACGGCATGACATAGATCTCGCCATCGGCGATCTTGCGCATGGTGCTGCGCAGGATCTTGCCGGACCGCGTCTTCGGCAGGCGCTTCACCACACAGGTCTCCTTGTAGCAGGCGATGGGGCCGATGGTGTTCCTGACCATGAAGGACAGCTCTTTTCTGATGTCTTCACTGCTGGTGTCCACGCCCGCCTTCAGCACCACAAGTCCGAGCGGCAGCTGGCCCTTGAGATCATCGTGCACTCCGATGACAGCGCATTCGGCTACATCCTTGTGCGTTGAAACCACCTCCTCCATCTCGCCCGTCGAGAGCCGGTGGCCCGCCACGTTGATCACGTCATCCACGCGTCCCATGATATAGACATACCCGTCCTCATCAATATACCCGCCGTCACTCGTGAAATAATAACCGGGGTAGGTTTTGCAGTAGGATTCCTTGAATCGTTCATCAGCCTGCCATAACGTAAGAAGGGTGCCCGGAGGAAGGGGGAGCTTCATGGTCACGAGGCCCGTCTCCTTCGGCCCGACCCGCTTGCCGCTGCTATTCAGGATCTGCACATTATAACCCGGCACCGGCCTGGTGGAAGAACCGGGCTTCACGGAAAATTCCTCGATGCCCATGCAGTTCGCCGTAATAGGCCAGCCCGTCTCGGTCTGCCACCAATGGTCGATCACGGGCTTTTTAAGCAGATCGTGCGCCCAGTGGTACGTATCAGGATCGAGCCGCTCGCCGGCGAGGAAGAGGTATTTGAAGTTCGAGAGATCGTATTGCTGGACGAACTCTCCCCGGGGATCTTCCTTCTTGATGGCGCGGAAGGCCGTGGGGGCGGTAAAGAGCGCCTTCACGTTGTGCTGGGAAAGGACCCGCCAGAAGGCGCCGGCATCGGGAGTGCCCACGGATTTTCCCTCATAGATGATCGTGGTGCAGCCGGCGAGCAGCGGGCCGTAAACAATGTAGGAATGACCCACCACCCATCCCACATCCGACGCTGCCCAGAAGACTTCGCCGGGCTTTACCCCGTAGATGTGCTCCATACTCCAGTGAAGCGCAACGGCATGGCCGCCGTTGTCCCGGACCACGCCCTTGGGTTTACCGGTCGTACCGGAGGTATAGAGGATATACAGCGGATCGGTCGCCTTAACGGGCGTGCAGTCTGTCGGCCTGGCCCTGCCCATCAGCTCGTCCCAGTCCAGATCGCGTCCGGTGTTCATCGTTGCCTTGAGCATGGGCCTCTGGAAGATGATGCACTTCTCCGGCTTATGCTCTGCCTCTTCGATGGCCTTATCGATCATGGGCTTGTACTCAATGAGCCGGGCGACCTCGACCGCGCCGGAGGCGGAGATGAGTATCTTCGGCTTTGCGTCATTGATCCTGATGGCGAGCTCATGGGGGGCAAACCCGCCGAAGACCACGGAATGAACAGCGCCCAGTCGCGCGCAGGCAAGCATGGCAATGACCGCCTGCGGGATCATCGGCATATAGATGATGACCGTGGTGCCTCTTGTGACAACCAAATCCTTCAAGGCGCCGGCAAACCGCGCGACCTGGTCAAGAAGTTCATGATAGGTAAATTTCTGGATGGTCTTGGTGACCGGGCTGTCATAGATAAGCGCGACCTGATCGCCCCTCCCGTCATGCACATGACGGTCAAGGGCGTTGAAGCAGGTATTCATCTCTCCGCCGGAGAACCACCGGGTGAACGGCGTGTTGGAATCGTCAAGGACCCTGTCCCACTTTTTGCTCCAGGTAATGCCCTTTGCCGCCTCGCCCCAGAACCCCTCGGGATCGTTGAGGCTCTTCTGATAAAGATCGTCGTACCTTCCCACGAGAATACCCTCCTTGAAGCAAAATTCTAATGTCCACTATTATTATATTCCAACAAGCAGTTTGATGACAAGAACGAATTACAGCAGGTGGGAAGAGCATTTGCGCGGAGCATCCTCTCCCGTCGGGACAGCCTGACAGGAGTATCGGGATGGTTTGTTCTGCTGTTGTTATTCGTCAAGGACCCGTCCCGCGGGCTCGACTGAGCGTTAAACTGATCTCATGCCGAAACCGCGCCGAAGTATCACACCAAAGCAAGGAACGCAATGATCGCCTTTGACGAAAAAAGCCAGAAATTATTCCTGGCTTGATCGATTTTACCTTCATCATCTGCGGACCTACTGCCGCTTCCCCGTTCATGGTTCGAATATCAGTCGGCACCGTCCCTCACGTCACCATGATCGTGACGTTGTCAATCGCGCTCCCCACGACAAAGACCCTTTCATTATTGCTGTCTCCGTCAACGGGGGTGAGGAAAAACCCCTTGGCCTTCTTGCCAAGCTTGGCCAGGGAGAATCCCTTGTCCCAGGGAATCTCCCCCTCGATGAACCCGACCAGTGATTCTTTGTCGATGAACTTGATAAAAACCTTCCGTCCCAGGTTCTTTCTGATCCCGAAAACCTTCCGTTCGACATATTTGCTGGAGCCTTCAAAGTTCTTGACGAAAAAAAGCGCCTTCAGTTCCTCAATCGGGACGCGGCTTTCCGTGTTCTTTTCCCGGTCGCGCAGGATGACCGTGTCCGACTCTATATTGAAATCCCTCACAAAGCCTTTCATAAGCCTGCCGTCCCTGAACCTGGCGACGATCTTTTCCTCCTCATCATTTCCCATGCTGCCACCTCCGGAACGCTGCTTTATTAAGGTAAAGAATAGCACAATGCCTTGCCCATTGCAACCCTCGGCCGAGATTCGGCCGATATTACGATTTGAAAAACCCGGGCGACCAGGACAGATCAAGGGCCCGGTCCATACCGGTATGGGAAAAATTTCTTGAGTTTTGCTTCATAAAATACTATAGTATGCACTCATTGGTCCGCTGCGAAAAAAGGTTGCGTGCTCTCCCATGCGCTCTCATTACTCGCTGCGGCAGAATAGACCCTCACTTTCAGGAGATTATTAATGTCCAGAGCAGACAGGTTCTTAAAGGCATGCAGACGTGAACCGGTGGACTGCACCCCGGTATGGATGATGCGCCAGGCAGGGAGGTATTTGCCGGAATACCGCGAGATCCGTTCAAAGCATACCTTCCTTGAGATGTGCAAGACGCCCGAGGTAGCGGCCGAGGTGACAATCCAGCCGGTGCGCCGCTATGAGATCGACGCGGCGATCATTTTTGCCGACATCCTGCTGCCGCTCGAGCCCATGGGCATCGGCCTTGAGTTTGCAAAAGGCGAAGGCCCGGTGATCCACAACCCGGTGCGCACCATGGCGGACGTGTTGAAGTTGAAGCCCATTGACTCGACCAGCCAGATCGCCTATCTCATGACCGCCATCAAGATCGTACTGAAGGAGTTGAGCAATAAGGTTCCGCTTATCGGTTTCTCCGGCGCTCCGTTCACGCTTGCCTCCTATATGATCGAGGGCGGCGGATCTCGCAGCTACGAGCATGCCAAGACCATGATGTTCGCCGAACCCAAAACATGGCACAAGCTCATGGAGCATCTCACCGGCGTCATCATCAATTACCTCGACGCCCAGATCGATGCGGGAGTGCAGGTGGTTCAGCTCTTCGATTCCTGGGTCGGCGCCCTCGGGCCGGCCGACTATCGCGAGTTCGTACTGCCGCACCAGAAGAACGTGATCGCCGGCGTCAAGAAAACCGTGCCGCTCATCCACTTCGCTCACGGGGCAACGCATTTGCTGGAAATGGTTGCGGAGGCGGGAGGCGATGTGATCGGACTCGACTGGCGCTGCAATCTTGATGAGGCCTGGAAGCGCGTGGGATACGATAAAGCCGTGCAGGGCAACATCGATCCCATCTCGCTCTTCGGGTCCAAGGAATTCATCCGCAAACGCACCCGGGAGATCCTCGACCGGGCAGGCAACCGGAATGGCCATATCATGAACCTGGGGCACGGCATCCTGCAACAGACGCCGCTCGATCATGCTGCGGAGTTCATCAACGCAACGCACGAACTGAGCAAAAGATAGACATAATGGTTGACAGTTGAAAATCAAGTGACCTGCCCCTTGCAACGTGGGTTATACTTGGGAACCCAGTTCCCAAATACAGAGCCACACCAAGGAGGCAGGTCATGAAACATTCTATCATT
>JALNZF010000032.1 GCA_023229435.1 Nitrospirota bacterium | reverse complement strand
TTCCTCCCTGCTCATGGTGATCATGTCCTTTTCTGCCACAATGCCCTCCTATTAACGTTAGGCATTGTAACTGGAAATAGGACATTTCTATTTTGGCGAATTAGGACATTATCATTTTGGGATTACAGAAAAAAATCCTTTTCTTACCAGCTGTTTTCTGATAAAGTTACCACTTATTTCCGCATTTCTTCCGAGGTGAATCCGCATGTCTGAGCAGGTACAGGTTGCAAAAGCCGCAGGTGTTGTCGGCGCTGCCACGCTTGCCAGCCGCATCATGGGGTATATCCGCGACATGGTCATGTCCTGGGCCTTCGGCACGGGCCTGGCCGCAGATGCCTTCTACGTGGCGTACCGCATTCCGAACCTTCTGCGCGAGCTTTTGGCCGAAGGATCGATGTCTGCGGCGTTCATCCCGGTCTATACCGAGACGCTCACCAGGGAGTCCCGGGAAAGCGCCCGACATCTGGCGAACGCGGTGTTTGCCCGTCTCCTGGTGATCCTGATCGTCCTGACCGGGCTCGGCATTCTCTTCGCTCCTTACGTGGTCAAGGTAGTTGCCTGGGGATGGGCGTACCGGGCGGAACATGACAAGTATGTCCTCGGGGTGATGCTCACGCGCATCATGTTCCCGTACCTCCTGTTCATCGGGCTTGCGGCGCTCGCCATGGGCATTCTGAACTCGCTCAGGTCGTTCCTTACCCCCGCGCTCTCGCCCGTCATGCTGAACGTAATGACCATCAGTTCCGTGGTGCTGAGCATCCGGTTCATGTCCGAGCCGATCTTTGGTGTTGCAGTCGGCATTGTCCTCGGCGGGATGTGCCAGTTCCTGATCCAGGTGCCGGCGCTCAAGAAACAGGGGATGATGATGCGGCCGCAGTTCCAGCCCACGCACCCGGGCGTCAGGAAGATCGGCAAACTGGCGCTGCCGATTTTCATCAGTTCTTCGGTGAATCAGCTCAACATATTCATCGGCACCATCTTTGCGTCCTTCCTCGCAACGGGAAGCATTACCTACCTGTTCTATGGCATGCGTTTCATCCATTTTCCCCTCGGCATCTTCGGCGTCGCCATTGCCACGGCAGTGCTCCCGACCATGTCCGCCCAGGCAGCGCGAAGCGAGACCACGGAGTTCCGCGAGACACTCTCGCTCGGGCTCAGGCTTGTGTTCTTCATCATGTTCCCGGCCATGGCCGGACTCATAACGCTCCGGGTGCCGATCGTGAACCTCCTTCTGGAGCATGGTCAGTTCGACCATATATCCACACAGGGCGTATCTGCGGCTCTCCTGTACTATGCCGTGGGACTCTGGGCCTTTGCCGGCGTGAGGATCGTTTCACAGGCATTCTACGCGCTCCAGGACACCAAGACCCCGGTCAAGATCGCAGTGGCGGCGCTGTTCACGAACATCCTGTTGAGTTCGGCATTTCTTGCCTGGACAGAGCTTGCCCACGGAGGACTTGCTCTCGCCACGTCATTGGCATCCATGTTGAATATCGGCTTATCAACCGTGTTTCTCAGGAAAAAGATCGGCCGCATGGACGGCAGAAGGATAGCGATATCGCTCCTCAAGATCGTTCCCGCGTCCATAGCCATGGGCGTGATCGGCTGGTGGGTCAGCATACAACCGGTCTGGGGCGGGACAGGGAACTCATTGTATAAAGCCGAACTGCTCGGCGGAGGCATGGCCGTGAGCGTGCTGTTCTATATCATCGTCATGTGGATCTTGAGAAGCGAGGAATTGAAGTTCATGTGGGGGATGGTGAGGGGGAAGAGGAAGGGGTAGCCGCAGGCTTCAGCCTGCGCTTGAATGCGGAATGCGGATTTCGGAATGCGGAATAAAAAAAGCTGTATTTTTTACCTCGCTTGGATGGGCCGGAGTGGCTGCGTCGGAGCAGGGGATATGCCGGGTTGTCCTGCCGAAGAAGGATAAGAAGATAGTTGAACAGGAGCTGAGAAGTGCAAGGTTCGCATCGCCCCTCACCCCAGCCCTCTCCCCGGAAGGGAGAGGGAGGGAAAAGGCGTCCTCGTCAGTTATGAAAAATCCATCAGGCATTTTGGATAAATCCGCAACATTGCTCCGGCAATACTTTTCCGGCGAACGCGTTTCATTTGACCTGCCTCTTGATATGCGTTATTATACGACCTTCCAGCAGGCGGTCTGGCGGGCGGCAATGGCGATCCCTTACGGCGAAACCCGGTCCTATTCCTGGATCGCAAAGAGGATAAAGAACCCCAAGGCTGGCAGGGCGGTGGGCCAGGCGCTCGGTGTGAATCCCATCCCGATCATCATCCCCTGTCATCGCGTCATTGACGCGACAGGCGGACTGGGCGGGTTCTCGGGAGGGCTCGGGATGAAGAAGAGACTGCTGGCATTGGAAACGGAAAGCAAATGAATGCCGTTCCCGTTCACCGACGCCGGGCACACTATGTGTTCGATATTATTTCCGTGATCGTCGTGGTCATGGTATTGGTCGGATATTTGGTCGTTCATTCCTATCAGGGAGCAAAAAAGAACATGGTATTGTACGGGATCGTCGTAGGCCCTCTCCAGGTGAACTGCTTTATCCTTGCGGATGGGAAGACCAAAGAAGCCGTGGTCATCGATCCGGGTGACGATGCTCAGGAGATACTGAAGATCATCAAGGACGAGGGTCTGAAGGTCAAATACATCGTGAACACCCACGGCCACTTCGATCACATCGGCGCGAACAAGGCGCTCAAGGATGCCACGGGCGCGGAATTGCTCATCCACGAAGACGACGCGCCGATGATGGGTTCAGCAACAATGCAAGCCCGCGCATTCGGCATGAGCACCATATCCTCGCCCGAAGCAGACCGGTATGTGAAGCAGGGCGATATCATCACCGCGGGCGAAGTATCTCTCAAGGTCCTGCACACACCCGGTCATTCTCCGGGCGGCATCTGCCTGCTTGAACAGGGGGTGGTTTTTACCGGCGACACGCTCTTTGCCGGCTCCATCGGCAGGTCGGACCTGATGGGGGGAGATCTGCCGACCCTACTCCTCTCGATAAAGACGAACCTCATGACCCTGCCGGACGATACCAAGGTCTATTGCGGCCACGGTCCCGCTTCCACCATCGGTGAAGAGCGGAACGAGAACCCGTTCTTGAACAGGCAATCCGGTTTTGAATAATCCGGTTTGTCTTGAGGTTTCGCTCCCGGTGTGGTAAAATATTCCATCCTGAAGCACTGATGCACGATGCTTTTATCCGCAGATTTCGCAGATGGACGCAGATTTAAAAAATAATTCAAGTTTGTTTTAATCTATGAAATCTGCGTAATCTGTGGATAATGTGTTGACCTGAGCAGTTACCTTTTTTGTTCACAAGGAGAATCCCATGGTTGTCGGTCCGATTCGAGAAGGTCTCACCTTTGACGATGTACTGCTTTTACCCGCAAAATCAGATGTCCTGCCGAAGGACGTGGACGTCCGGACGCAGCTCACCAAGAATATAAGCCTCAACATCCCGCTGGTGAGCGCGGCCATGGACACGGTGACCGAGACCAAGCTCGCCATCGCCCTCGCCCAGGAAGGGGGCCTCGGATTCATTCATAAGGCGCTTCCCATCAATGTGCAGGCCGAGGAGGTGGACAAGGTCAAGAAATCGGAAAGCGGCATGATCATCGATCCTATCACCATCTCGCCGAATGCCAAGATAACCGACGCACTGGAGCTCATGAAGAAGTACCGCATCTCGGGCGTGCCCGTGACCAAGGGCAACAAGCTCGTTGGTATCCTCACTAACCGCGACCTCCGGTTCGAGACCAGGTTGAGCCTCAAGGTCTCCGAGGTCATGACCAAGGACCATCTCGTTACCGCGCCGCTCGGGACCACGCTTGAAAAGGCCATGAAGATCCTTCAGAAGTACAAAATCGAAAAGCTCTTGATCGTGGACAAGGATTTCAGCCTGCGCGGCCTCATAACCATCAAGGACATTGAGAAGAAGATCAAGTACCCGAATGCCTGCAAAGACAAGCACGGCAGACTGCGCGTCGGCGCGGCCGTCGGCGTGGGCGACTATTCCGAACGCGTGCCCGAACTTTTGGAGGCCGGCGTGGACATCGTTGTGGTGGACACGGCGCATGGACATTCCCAGGGCGTGCTCGACACGGTCAGGGCCATCAAGAAGAAATATCCGGACCTCGATGTGGTGGCAGGGAACATCGCTACCGCCGAGGCGGCAAAGGACCTTATCAGGGCGGGAGCGGACTGCTTGAAGATCGGCATCGGCCCCGGTTCCATCTGCACCACGCGGGTTGTATCCGGCGCGGGCGTGCCGCAGATCACCGCGGTCATGGATTGCTGCAAAGAGGCGGACAAGGCCGGCATCCCGGTCATTGCCGATGGCGGCATCAAATTCTCCGGGGACATCACTAAAGTGCTCGCGGCAGGGGCTTCTTCCGTCATGATCGGCGGCCTCTTTGCCGGCACCGAGGAAAGCCCTGGCGAAACGGTGTTATTGCAGGGCAGAAGCTACAAGGTTTATCGCGGCATGGGTTCCATCGGCGCCATGGAGCGGGGCAGCAAGGACCGCTACTTCCAGGCACACGAGGAAGAGCTTGCCAAGCTCGTCCCCGAGGGCATCGAGGGCAGGGTGCCCTATAAGGGGACCCTCTCGGCAAGCGTGCATCAGCTTATCGGCGGTGTGCGGGCAGGCATGGGTTACTGCGGGTGCGAGTCTTTGAAGGCGCTGAAGGAACGGGCGCAATTCATCAAGATCACGAGCGCGGGACTTCGCGAGTCGCATGTGCACGACGTGGTGATCACCAAGGAAGCGCCGAACTACAGGTTGGACTAACGAGTGCGGATTTCGGAGTGCGGAGTGCGGAAGGAAAGGCCGGTCCGATAATTCCTTCAAAAGACTTTACCAATCATGTCGAAAGTAACGAATATTGAAAAAGCGCGCAGCGCGAGGATTAAGAAAACATTGGACAGCCACAGTACCGGAGGATTTAGTCCTTGCAGTCAGGACATGACCATCTGCGGCGACTGCACTGACAACCGCGCGAAGCAAAAGTGTCCGAGGCTGAAGGAGTGGCTGGCGAAGAAGGAACGCTGAAATCTGATAACACATCCACGGGCCCCGTGTTTGGTTGAAGAACACGGGGCTTTGTTGTTTTATTCTGACAGAGCGGTTCACTGTGTGTGAGCACTCACTTGCGGGATTCAGCAGGCACCAGCCTTGATTGCATTTCCCTCTGGCTACCGGTATAATAAGTAATGTTACCTGTAGGGCAAGGCTTTAGCCTTGCTTTAGCAACTCCTTCGACTGGCTCAGGACAGGCTCTGAAGGGTTGCCCTACAAATGAAATAACAACAATAATTGCTTTTGTTATAATGAAAGGACCTTATGTTAGAACGTATCCAGAAGATCATAGCCGCCGCGGGGGTGACATCGCGCCGCGCGGCGGAAGAGCTCATCGCCGAAGGAAGGGTGCGCGTGAACGGCCAGGTGGTGACCGAGCTCGGCACCAAGGCCGATGCGGACAAAGACCATATCAAGGTGGATGGCAAGCTCATCAATCCTCAACAGCCCAAGGTCTACGTTATGCTGAACAAGCCCGCGGGTTTTGTCACGACCATGTCCGACCCTGAAGGCAGGCCAACGGTGCAGGACCTGCTGAAAGGCATCAAGGTCCGCGTGTATCCGGTGGGGAGGCTTGACTACAACACCGAGGGCATGCTGATCCTGACGAATGACGGGGATTTCGCGCACTTGATCACCCACCCAAAACATGAATTTCCCAAGACCTATCTGGCGAAGGTAAAGGGCTTTCTCGAAGACAGTCAGATAGACAACCTTGAGCAGGGAATTTATCTCGATGACGGAAAGACCGCTCCGGCAAAGCTCAAGAAGGTCCGAAAAGAAGAGGCCAACTCCTGGCTCGAGATCACGATCCACGAAGGACGGAAGCGCCAGGTACGGCGCATGTTCGACCGCGTGGGCCACTCGGTGATCAAATTGAAGAGGATCAGAACAGGCAGTCTTACGCTCGGCAGTCTGCCGGAAGGGACATTCCGCTATTTGACTCCTGCCGAGGTGAGTGGACTGCTGGAAATGGCCCAGAAAACAGGGGTCAGTATCCAGGAGCCGGTGGTCAGGAGCAAGAAGGAGGCAGTCAGACCGCAGAGGGCAGTGAATACGGGCAGAGACGTACGGCAGCCGATGAGCGCGAGAGGCATGAAGCCGGCTCACCGGGGTGCTCAAGCTGATACCAGGCCATGGAGGGCAGTGAATACGGGCAGAGACGAACGGCGGCCGATGGGCGCGAGAAGCACGAAGCCGGCTCACCGGGGTGCTCAGGCGGATGCCAGGCCGTGGAGGGCAGAGGGTCCGGGGTCCGGGGTCAAGGTTCGAGGTGTAATAAGCGGTTCAGGGCGTCCGGCGATTGGTGCGCGAAGTCAGAAGTCGGGTGTTCGGATCCCTGCTATGCAGGATACAAAGGACGGGCTGAGACGGAACCAGGTGGTCAAGTTGTCGGCTTCTCAGCAGAAGAGGTCGTTCGATGGTCCGAAGGTATTTGCAAGCAGCAACTCGCGAGGGGACAGCACGTACAGTCCGACATCACGTCCGGCCACGAGCCGACCGACAATGAGAACAGGCATTGGAAGGCCCGCAGCCAGGGCAGCCATGGGGAAGACGGAAGTCAGACGAAAGCCGGACCAGCGCCCCTGGCCCAGTACGAGAAGGAGTGTTCCAGAAAGCAGGGGGCCGGGTGCAGTTCCGGGTTATGGGCCGCGAAAAGACAGCAGTGCCCGCCCTTCATCAAGATCTGCCACGAGCCGCCCGGCAATGAGAACAGGCATTGGCAGGTCCGCAACAGGGGCAGTCTCGGGAAGGCCGGATACCAGGCGAAAACCGGCCCCGCGGTCCTGGCCCGACAGCGGTAGCGGGAGAAGCGGTTCGAGAAGTAAAGGGAGCGGGTATGAGGGACGGCAAGCGGGACAAAGGCCGGCTTCCGGTCCCCGACCGAACAAAAGTACCCACACAGGCAAGGGACCAACACGCGGGAACAGACCGCGATCCACAGGATCGGGGCAAGGGGCCGGCAAGAGGGGGCCGAGAAGGTAGGCGAAAATAAACAAATTATCACGCGTCAATCATACATAAGCATTGATGATCAAACCGCAATGGGTTTATCCCCATAACTCAAGCCATACAACAACGTAAACCATATCCCCGATAGTATCGCTCGGGGATGACAATAAAATAGCCGTCATTCCCGAAGGTTTCATCGGGAATCTGGTTTTAGATTCATACCAGTTGTATGGTATAGTTGTGCATCCGGTTTATTTCTACTGGAGTTTGACCGTATGGAGCATCTTCGCGCGCGAGTGATCGTTCACGGTTTCGTACAGGGGGTCTGGTTTCGCCAGAGTACGAAGGATGAGGCGATTCGCATCGGCGTGGGGGGATGGGTCATGAACCTTCCGGACGGAAGTGTGGAGGCCTTGTTCGAAGGGGAAAAGAAGAAGGTTGAGGAGATCGTCGGCTGGTGCCACCGCGGGCCGTCGGGAGCGCAGGTGAGCAAGGTGGACATTTTCTGGGAGCGGTACAAAGAAGAATATAAACATTTCGACATCCGCTATGGCAGGTAGATGTTCAAAAAGGGTTCAAGGTTCAGGGGCAAGAGGCAAGAGAAACATAAACTGAAATCATGAAAACCGCCATGAACATTCTTATCGGCATCATTATCCTCATCGTCGCGCTGTCATTCATCCTGGTGTATGCCAATACCCATCCTCCGAAGTATCCGCTCCATATACCGCCATCCGAATTCAAAGCTGACTACGAAGACGTCTCGTTTATCAGCGCGGACGGCATTGTTTTAAAAGGCTGGCTGGTTAAACCCTCGCATCCTGGAACGAAATCCCCTGCCATCATCATCTGCCATGGTGTGGGCGCCAACCGGTCGGATTTCACCGAGCTTGCGGTTTCGCTTGCACAACGGGGCCACTTTGTTCTTCTGTTCGATTTCCGTGCCCACGGGGAAAGCAGCGGCCGGAGAACATCGCTCGGCTATCATGAACAAAAGGACATCATCGCTGCACTCGAATTTCTCAAGACACGGCATGAGATTGCTCCCGGTCGCATCGGCATTTACGGCTTTTCCCTGGGCGGTTCATCCGCGATCCTCGCCGCGGCGAAAACAGGCGCGTTTTCCGCGATCGTCGCTGACAGCGCCTTCACGAGCCTGCGCGATCAGGCCAAGGACGCGATCACCGGGTTCTATCACCTGCCCTCATTTCCTTTTCTGCAACTCGCCGTTCTCGGGTATGAGCTTTATTTTCAGACGCGGGTGGATTCAATCGCTCCCGTCAAGGTGATCGCGACAATAGCCCCGAAGCCGGTCCTGATCATCGCGGGAGAAGGGGACAGACTTATCCCCGCGGACAATGGAAAAAAACTATTTGCTGCTGCGGGTGAGCCGAAAGAGCTCTGGATAATTCCTGTGTCGGACCATGGCGGCACGCTTGCCGCAGCGGGGAGCGAGTATGAAGAAAAGGTGGGTGGATTTTTTGATAGAAATCTGAAATGAATATTGGCGGGACTCTGCACCGTGTACTCTGAACTGGTCCGAATCATATTCACCGTCATGAGCAACAGTCGAATGATCCTAACTCCAAACTCCTCACTCCGAACTGAATCACCTCCCTGCCTTCTACATATCTAGTTATTTATCAATTAGTTAGCAAATTATTGCTTTCCCGTATGGCTCTTGTTTAGACAATAATCTTAGCTTACGAAAAGATTTCTCCCTCTGTGCATATAAACTGGGATACTTCAGGTCACTATATAGGAACAATTACCCGTCAATATCAGAACCCCTTCCTATTCACTTTCTCTTTATAATCTGTTACCTTACAATCAACAAATATAATAAAGGAGGATCACACTATGGATACCTACACTGCGAAGATGGAAGCTACAATCGGAAACGGACTGCAAAGCATGCAGCTCCAGGGGAACAGCAAGAGGGGGCTGCTGTCGGGACCGATACCGGTCGCTACTCTGACTCTTGTCGTGCTCGCACTGTCGGTCGTATTACCCTACGGCATCGGGGTGGCGGTTTTTGCATGGGTGATCGCCCTGGCAGGAGCGCTTTTGGGAGCCGGGTTCGCAACCTACCTTCTCCTGAAAGAACTGATCAGCAAAACAGGTTCATTTGCATACTCACCCGCGGCAGCGTATCTGGCCGGAAAGCGGACGAAGAAGTCGGTTACTGGCGGGAAGTCATAAGGACCTGAGCACTGGAAACCAGGAGGAGGCAGCAAAATGATCATCGATAAGGGTGGAACAATGGTGGAAAGGGGCTTGTACTGGAATCCCACGGACGGCCGGAGGATCACGATGAACGAGGACGGCATCCTTCCGGGAGATGAAAGTACAAGCTACATGAGGATGTCACCATTCAGTCTCCTGGTCATGGCACCGGTCATGGGAATGATGTTCGTGACCTTCCTCCCGCTCTTCGGGATCGGGGTATTCCTCATCTCATGGCTGGTCCCTCTCATCAACACGCTGGCCGAAGTCGCCATAACAGGCGTCAAGGTCAGCGGCAGGAGCCAGGGCAGCAACGCGTTTTTCAACTGGCATCCAACCCGGGCGCATTTTCATGGGTTCAAGAAAACGGGAAACAAGTGATTCAAATCAGGATGTACATAATAATTCAACCTTAAAGGAGGATCATATCATGCTTACGAACAGTCAACAGATGGCAACAGACGCAACGACACTCTCTGAGAACCACAAACTGCCGGAAGAGGGGACGCAGCCGCACAAGAAAGGGCTGCTCTCGGGACAGAAGCCGATCATTGTCCTTATTTTCTTCGCGCTCGCACTCTCGGTCGTCTTCCCGTACGGCCTGGGGATAGCGGTCCTTGCCTGGGTCATCGCGCTGACCGGTGCGCTGATCGGGGTCGGATATGCCTCATACCTGCTCCTTAAAGAGCTGTTCAGCAAGTCCGGCTCATTCAGCTATGCGCCCACCGCGGCATACATGGCCGGAAAGAATTTGAAGAAAAAAAGGAACACGACCCCTTCTGATGATGAGAAGAACAAGCAATAGCGGATCTTGCGCAGGGCAGTGAGATCTCTCGTTGGTTGTGAAACTATAAAATAAATTCAGACAGGGAGAACTTGTATGCATACACTTTTCGATTTTATCAGCAATGTAAATGCGGTCCAGTATGGGATTGCGCTTCTTTCCATGGTCGGCTTTATCATCTTCAGTGAGGTGCTGAAAGCCAGACCGTTCGAGGGATTGCGGGAGTCGGTCGCGGAGGATGTGAGATTCATAAAGGCCCAGGACAAGGTGACGAGGCTCCAGCTTGCCAAAAACGCGGCAATGGCCCCGTTCTACTTCCTCTCGTACCTCGCGATGGTGCCGGTCCTGTTTGCCCAGGGCATGGCGGAGCCGATCGGGCGGGGGATCGGAGCAATGACAACCGGCGGATGGAGCCCGGTGCGGGCGTATTTTGCCGGCCGCAGAAAGACGAAAAAGTCCAAGGCGGACGATTCCGATAAGAGGACCTAAACCGGACTAAAGACGCGGCAGGCCGGAACCAAATATGCCGCAATGGCCAAGAATAGGGCCGTACCAAGGCACGAAGAAATTCATGCGGAGATTTACCGCTTAATTCTTCGTGTTTTCTTTGTGTCTTCGTGGTGAAATAACCTTTACCTCTCAGGGGCAACCGGACCCCATCATGACAATGACGGATCAGTCCATGGGAAGAAATGCATACCCCTGCTGCTGATATCCGATCAACGAGACGTAGCCGTTTTCCACGATCTCCACCTGGGGAAGAAAATCCTTCACCTCAATTCCAAGCATCTCCGCTGCTATGGCGCACTGCTCAATGGTGAACCCGGCCTGCTTGAACCGTTCTATCCATGCTTTCATTTCGAGCTTGGCGTCCTTCTCCTCCGGGGCGACATATCCATCCCCTTTTGTAATGAAGAAACTGGCTTTGGCGCGAAAGGCCACAACAACGACCGGTTTCATCCCTGCCGCAATCAGCTGCCGGTACGTCCTGTCAAGGAGCTCCATCCGCTTCAGAAGCGATTTTGCATCACCTACGTTGACATCAACAACGAATTTGACCTGCTTAAGCCCTGTCAGTGACTTCATCTTTACTGTCTGAGCGCCAAATGCATTGGCAATAATCAGCAGCATACATGCTACAACCAGAACACTCTTCTTCATACACACCTCCGGGGGTTTTTAAAAATAGTATAGTACTGTTCTCTCTCATCCGTTCCCGCTGAGGTCCACGATCCCGACTCACCAATGGCATATGAATCCTCGCAATCAATAGGTCCTTTATAAATTATCTGCCGTCCTTGACAATGTCCTATCGGGTGTATAGAATTTATGTATCATTTTCGATAAAAGATTCTGTTCGTCCTATAATACAACACACGGAATTCCTGTTAACAAGTATAATCATACCAAGGAGATACGCTCAAACATCGCGACATTGTCTGCGCTGGTCCCTGCACCGATACTATCTCTAACAGGTTGTTGAAAAACACTTAGTTTACCCTTCGACCCTTCGGCAAGCTCAGGGCTCAGGGCGAACGGAGCGTGTATTGAATTTATTCGTATTTATCCGTTCGTGGTGAGCCTGTCGAACCACAAAAAGACTTTTTCAACAGCCTGCTACGAAAACACAACGCAGAAAGGGGGTGAACCATGGACACTAAGGATCTAAAGAAGTTCCTGGCGGGGTTCGGAATTGCCGGTTTGGTCGCCGGCGCCGGACTTACACTCGGCACCACTGCCGGCGCCGCGGGGAGCAGTTGAGGCGGCATGAAAAGTGGTACAGGCGTTACCACTGAAGAGACCTCAACGCAAAGCAGCTGTAGCGGAACAAAAACTGATCCGGCTTCCGCACCGACCCCGACAGGCAGCTGAAGCGGCTCAAAACACAAGCCGGCTCAGCCAGCTCCGTCTGGCAGCTGAAGCGGCAGTAAATAGTGCAGTTTGCACTATCAATCGTTTTGGAAAACCGCCGGGAGGCGCGATCTTCCGGCACACTCACATGCATCAATATGCTAAATACGAACGTGACGAATTGCGATCCCGGTGGTGATGACTGGAGACGCTCATGCATTACCGGGATCCTGTTTTCCAGATGCCATGAAACGTGTGACAAACAAGAACAATGACAACCTCTATCGTGCATGCCGGTCTGTTGTGGGCGAAGAAGCATGGGAATGCTTCTCCAAACAATGGGCCATCGCGATTGCTTCGCATTCCCTCTCTACCGCTTTGCCACGGAAAAACAGCCGCTCGATACCAAAATTTCTGCCCGATCTCGCCCGTCTCGAGGAAACGACCTTCTCCGCATCGGAAAAGAAAGGATCGATCCCAAACGAGGTTGACCGGCCCCGCGTCAATCCCACCATCCAGATCATCGAGTTGTCCTGGAAGAACCTGACGACGTTCCTCGATCCGGACCAGAACTGTTCGACCATACTTCCGCAGCGATTGAATGAGCGGATCCTTGTATTTTACCATCCGCGTGCCGGCCGCGTGATTGCCCGGCCTGCTACGGACGAAGACCTTCTTGTTCTCAAAATGATCGTGGAGGGAATATCGCCGGAGACCGTAGCAGAGCCGGGGAAACTGCCCATAGGGGCCGTTGATCGGGCGTTCTTCCGCGCATCCGCGGGCGGCCTCGTGCTAACGCCGCCCTCGCGTATCCGGCGAGACCCCGCGGTCTTTCACAGCAACAACGGCATTCCCGGACAGTATTTCTCATCGCCGTCCTTCACGCTCCAATGGCATATCACCCAGGCCTGCGATCTGCACTGCAAGCACTGCTATGACCGGAGCGACCGCACGCCGATGACGCTCGATCAGGCAGTGCACATTCTCGATGACCTGCGCGCATTCTGCAAGAGCAGGAATGTTTCGGGGGCGGTTTCCTTCACCGGCGGCAACCCGCTCCTCCACCCGGCGTTCACGGAGATCTACCGGGCGGCTGCGGAGCGCGGCTTTACCGCGGCGATCCTCGGCAACCCTGCTTCACGCGCGCGGATCGAGGAACTGATCGCCATCCAGATGCCGGCTTTTTTCCAGGTGAGCCTGGAGGGCCTGCGGGAGCACAACGACAGTATCCGCGGCCCGGGCCATTTTGACAGAATACTGGCGTTCCTGGATGTTTTACAAGAACTCAGGGCATCATCCATGGTCATGCTGACCCTCACGAGTGAGAACATCGATCAGGTGCTGTTGCTCGCTGAGCTGCTGCGCGGAAAGGCGGATACCTTCCACTTCAACCGTCTCTCCATGGTCGGCGAAGGCGCGAACCTCACCTTGCCGGACGCCCGGCATTACCGCGCCTTTCTCCAATCATACCTCGACGCGGCAAGGACCAATCCTGTCATGGGGATCAAGGACAATCTTATCAACATCATTCGCCGGGAACAGGGCCGTGAACCCTTCGGCGGATGCACGGGCTACGGCTGCGGCGCTGCCTTCAACTTTGTTACGCTCCTCGCCGATGGCGAGGTACACGCATGTAGAAAATTTCCCTCGCCCATCGGCACGATCAATCAACTGAGCATCGCCGAGATATACGATGCGGAGCCGGCGCGCCGCTATCGCGCGGGGGCCTCGGCATGCCAAACATGCCCCATCCGCCCGGTCTGCGGCGGATGCCTCGCCAGCACCAACAGCCATGGGCTCAATGTCTTTGAGGACAAAGATCCCTTCTGCTTTATGCACGATCGTGTTCCGTCAGGATGAATGAGGAAAGGCCTATCGCATGTCGCAGGGATGTTTTATCGGCATAGACCAGGGAAGCAGCGCGACCAAGGCTGTCGTACTGAGCGCGGCCGGGCAGCTTTTGTTCAATACGCGAAAGGACCTTCCCCCGCCGTTTCGCGACGGCCTGCGCATCGAGCAGGACCCCCGGCAGATGCTGGTTTTCGTCCGGGAGGCGCTGGACGAATGCATTCAACAGGTCCGGGGTTCCGGCGTCTCCGTCCTCGGCATCGGGTTGTCGTGCCAGCGGTCATCCTGCCTTATCTGGAACGAATCAACCGGTGAACCATTATCCCCTCTGATCAGTTGGCGTGATACGCGCGGAGCGGACATCGTCAGTGATCTCGCTGGGCAGGGACCGATGATCTTCAAGACAACAGGGCTCCCGCTCACACCCTACTATTCAGCATCGAAGTTCCGCTGGATGCGCGACAATCTTGCTGAGGGAAAACAGGCCATGGTGGTGTTCGGCACGCTCAGCAGCTTCCTGGCGCAGCAGCTCACCAAGAACAAACAGGCCTTGATTGACCATACCAACGCGGCCCGGACACAGCTGATGAACATTCACACGCTCTCCTGGGACGACGGGTTGATCGGGACCTTCGGACTCACGGGTATCCGGCTTCCCGAGATACGGCCTACTGCCCATGAGTATGGGCGCGTACGGACCGCGGCAGGAGCAATCCCGCTACTCGCCTGCCTCGGAGACCAGCAGGCGGCCATGCTCGGTCTCGGGGTGCTGAAGGAGGGTGACGGCGGGATCAACTACGGCACCGGCGGTTTTCTGATGGCGAACACGGGCGGAACGCTTGTCCCTGCCCCGGGACTCATGGCATCCGTGTATTATTCCAATGACCGCGAACAGCAGTACCTGCTCGAAGGAAGTGTGAACGCGGTGGGTGAAGCGCTGGAATGGGTCCGGAGCCGTCTCGGCCTATTCAAGGAGTACAGCGAGGTGGACGACCTCTGTTGGAAAGCGGCAA
Organism: Nitrospirota bacterium; assembly: GCA_023229435.1. NCBI lineage: Bacteria > Pseudomonadati > Nitrospirota > Nitrospirota bacterium. Next base: position 13,267 of record JALNZF010000032.1, on the reverse strand, counting down.
CGCACGTGACAGCCTTCATCGGGTTGAACGGGATCGGGGCGCCGCATTGGGAAGCGGAAATGGCAAGCGCGTTCCATGGTCTGGAATTGGAAAGCACTTCCGCCGACATGGTCAGGGCCGTGGTGGAGGGCTTCGCCTTTTTCATGAAGGATATAGCAGAGGTGATGCGGACGGCCGGCGTTAATCCTGATTCGTTCACGCTGTCCGGCGGTTTATCGTCACTCAGCTACCTGGTCCAGATCCAGACCGATATCCTCGGCAGGGAAATCAGGATAAACCCGGTGCAGGAGGCCTCGGCGCTCGGCGCCGCCTTCCTCGCAGGCATGCAGCAGGGCGCGTGGACGGCTGACGACATTTCGCGAATGACGGCACAAGGAGAGATCGTGCGCGGTGAAACGAATCCGGGTCTGACGAAAAGGTACCTTCAGTGGAAGGAACTTCACCGCATGACAAGGGAGCTGGAAAAGAGATGATCTCCCGAGAAGCCGGAAGCCTCGTGTTTGGTGAATAACGAAGTCAGCGAAATTCCGCCGGATCCGTATCATTTCACTTCATGCTTGGCAGGATAAAATCGGTCGCTTGACGAGCGTCGAGTGAAAAGAAAAGATCGCGCATACTCGCCGATGGCAGGGTTTTCTGCTGTTTTGTTTTGACATCTTCCGGCTTTTTCGGTAAGTTACCTTCATGTACATCCTGGGCATCGAAACATCCACCACAACCGGCAGTGTCGCGGTCATTTCCGAAGACGGTGTCGTCGCACAGTACAGCCTGAACATCGAGGTGACGCACTCGGAGCGCCTCATGTCGACGGTGGACCGGGTGCTCAAGGACACGGGCCTCACCATGGCCGACATGGATGGCTATGCTGTTGCCATCGGTCCTGGTTCGTTCACCGGCCTCAGGATCGGTCTTGCCGCGGTCAAGGGACTCGCTCTCGTCTCGGGAAAGCCGATAGCCGCGGTGCCGACGCTCAAGGCGCTCGCGTGGAACCTGCCCTATGCATCGTACCCGGTCTGCCCGATGCTCGACGCGCGCAAGAACGAGGTGTATGCGGCGACGTATTGGTTCGAAGGGACCACGCTGGTGCATGGAATGGCCGAGGCAGTGCTTTCTCTTTCGCTCCTCTCCGAGCGAATATCCGGGAAGACGATCTTTACCGGCGAGGCGTCCCATCTTTTTCGCAAGGAGATAGTGAGCATGTTCGGCGAGCGCGCCTTATTTGCGCCACGCGCGGCAATCCTTCCCTCCGCGGCCATTGTTGCGGAGATCGGCCTCGACATGATCAGGAGCGGCAAACAGGCTGACCCGGACAACTTGACGCCGATGTATATCCGAAGGCCCGAGGCAGAGGTGGCGTGGGAAAAGAAGGCGCAATAGCGTCAAGATTTTCATGAAAAAGCTTAACCACAGAGGGCACTGAGAAGGTCTCTGTGTTCTCGTGGTTTAAAAGACAGGAAAAAACAAACTGAGCTGGTAATAAGAGGGCACAGAGGGAGAGGCTGGTAAAAAACCTTAACCATTGCGATTTAAAGATTTCTCTGTGTGCTCTGTGGTTGCTGTTTGAGTTTTATGGAGGTTGCAATCAAGATAGATGTCATGAATAAAGAGGATATCGACCAGGTCCTCGAAATCGAGCGGGCCTCGTTCAGCATGCCCTGGTCGAGGAACCTCTTCCTGTCCGAATTCCGCAGTCCGCTTGTTTCCTTCCTCATGGTTGCGCTCGCGGACGACCCGTTGTCGAGGAAGGTGGTCGGGTACACCGTGATCTGGCTTGCCGCGGACGAGATGCACATCCTTAACCTGGCCACGGCACCGGAGCGGAGAAGACAGGGGATAGCGAAAAAGCTGGTCCTTGCAGGGCTGAAGCGAGCTTATCAAAAAGGCGCAACGAGGGCCTTTCTTGAGGTCCGTGTATCGAACGCAACGGCCCAGAAGCTTTACGCAAACCTCGGGTTCACGGGAACGTCCGTGCGGCGGGGGTACTACGATTCCCCGGTGGAAGACGCTGTAATGATGACCCTGGAGCAGGTGTCATTCGAAAATCTGATGATGCGACAGGAAACAGCATAACACTCTGTTTTTGCACTGTTTATTCATTCTTGCCTTTTCTCCGCAAGTGTGATATTTTTCCTGTGTAACATACAACCGCTCTTTTTCAGGACCTTCTCGCAGATATTAAACCCCAAAGGAGGGACGAAATATGATTGATGTGGAGGTAAACGAAGAAGCACTTGTTACAAAACTCAGGATAGAGAATTCAGAGTACCAGAAGTGGGAGCAGGAACATAAAAAACTCGAAGACTCCTTGATGTCGTTCGAGGTCCACCGGTACCTCACTCCTGAGGAAGAGGTAGAAAGAAAAAGGATCCAGAAGCTGAAACTGGCGGCAAAAGATAAAATGATGGAAATAATCAGGCGCACCAGGGTAGGGCGGGCCTGACAAGGTGAAGGCAAGGGAAATAAACCTTGCCTTTTGTGTTTATTCATCCCGAGAGGACATGAGAATCCCTCTTTACAAGAGAGCGTAAAGAGGGATTTTTTTATTGACTCTTTCCCTCCATATATGTTAAAAATTACAATCATTTCCGTTATTGGAGACTGCCATTGAGGAGCGACCGTATCAAGAAAGGCCTGGAGCGCGCGCCGCACAGGTCTCTTTTATTCGCCACCGGGATAACCCGGGACGAGCTTGCCAAGCCCATGATCGGCGTTGCCACGAGCTTTACCGACCTGATCCCCGGGCATATCGGCATGCGCGACCTCGAGCGGTTCATTGAAAAGGGCGTGCACACCGGCGGCGGGTGGCCGCTCTTCTTCGGAATACCCGGCATCTGCGACGGCATTGCCATGGGCCACACCGGCATGAATTATTCACTTCCGTCCCGCGAACTGATCGCTGACCTCGTGGAGTCGATCGCCATGGCCCATGCCTTTGACGGGCTGGTATTACTCACGAACTGCGACAAGATAACGCCCGGCATGCTGATGGCCGCGGCGCGGCTCAACATTCCCGCGATCGTGGTAACCGCAGGGCCCATGCACTCCGGCAATTACCGGGGTCATCGCGTGAATCTGATAAGCGCTTTCGAGGCTGTCGGCAAGGTGCGAAAGGGCGAGATGTCCAGGTCGGACCTCGCTGAGCTGGAGAGCTGCGCCTGTCCCGGTGCAGGATCGTGCCAGGGCATGTACACCGCGAACACCATGGCCTGTGTTACCGAAGCGCTCGGCATGAGCCTGCCGGGATGCGCCACGGCGCTGGCTGTCTCAGGCGAGAAGCGCAGGATCGCGTTCGAGAGCGGCAAGCGGATCGTTGGACTGGTAACGGAGAATCTCACCCCCCGGAAGATCATGACGAAGAACGCCTTTGAGAACGCAATCCGGATCGACATGGCGCTCGGCGGTTCTACGAATACAACGCTCCACATCCCGGCCATCGCGCATGAGGCCGGTATCGAACTCTCGATCGGGATGTTTGACAAAATCAGCCGCAAGACACCGCATCTGTGCAATATGCTGCCCGGCGGTCCTACGTATATGGAGGACCTCGATGCCGCAGGCGGCATCCCGGGCGTGTTGTCGCGGTTCAAGGATGTGCTCAAAAAATCACCTACCGTGAGCGGGAAGTCTATTGGTGAACTGGCGGCGGCTGGCCGTGTCGGTAATGCCGATGTGATCCGGACGCTCGACAAGGCCTATCACAAAGAAGGCGGCATCGCCGTGCTGTCCGGCAACCTCGCCCCAAACGGGTCGGTGGTCAAACAGACCGCGGTGAGCGACAAGATGAAAAAGTTCGAAGGTACGGCCATCGTGTTCGATTCCGAGGAAGATGCCATGAAGGCCATCCTGAACAACAAGATCAAGGCCGGCCATGTGCTCGTGATCCGCTACGAGGGTCCCAAAGGAGGGCCGGGCATGCGCGAGATGCTCTCTCCCACCTCGGCCATCTCCGGCATGGGGCTTGGAGAATCCGTTGTTCTGCTGACCGATGGCAGGTTCTCGGGCGGCACCCGCGGCCCCTGCATCGGGCACATCTCTCCCGAGGCTGCCGAGGGCGGGCCCATAGCCGTTGTGCGGAATGGGGACCGGATCGTCCTCGATATCCCGAACCGCGCGCTGACGATCAAGCTGTCCAAAGCGGAAATAAAAAAGCGGCTGGCGAAGTGGAAGCCGCGCGAGCCGCGAATAACGCGTGGCTGGCTTGCACGGTATGCGAAAGTCGTCACCTCGGCGAATACCGGGGCGATCGTAAAGTAGATAAGCTCCAAATAACAAGCACCACGTTTCAAACGTTTGAAATTTGATATTTGATGTCCTCGTAAAAAGTCGACATCTTGATTATTTCGTCATTCCCGTGCAAACGGGAATCCAGTCTTTTCAATCATATTCTTGACCACTGGATACCCGCTTTCGCGGGTATGACGACTTCTTGCGATTGCATCATAATTTGATGATTGGATATTATTTGTGATTTGGGATTTGCAATTTGGAATTTCCCAACGATAGGTGGGTATATGTCCAACAAAGAGATCACGGGTGCGGAAATATTTCTCGAATGTCTGAAGAAGGAGAAGGTTGACACGCTCTTTGCCTATCCCGGCGGTGTGGTGCTCAAGATCTTTGACGTCCTCTATGGTCAAAAGGACATCCGCATGATCCTGCCGCGTCACGAACAGGGCGGCGTGCACATGGCCGACGGGTATGCCCGCTCAACCGGCAAGGTCGGGGTTGCCCTTGTCACGTCCGGACCGGGCGCCACGAACGTGGTCACGGCCCTCGCCACGGCATACATGGATTCCATCCCGATCGTGGTGTTCACCGGACAGGTGCCCACGGCGCTGATCGGCAACGACGCGTTCCAGGAGGCGGACATCGTCGGCATTACGCGTCCCTGCACCAAGTATAATTTTCTCATAAAGGACGTGAAGGATATCGCCAGGACCGTCAAAGAAGCGTTCTACATCGCGTCCACAGGCCGACCGGGGCCGGTGCTCGTTGACCTGCCGCGGGACGTGGTCACGAACAAGGCCGAGTTCCACTATCCGGACAAGGTGGAGATCAGGAGCTACAACCCCACCGTCATCGGCAACAAGTGGCAGATCAAGCAGGCAGCCGAGGCGATCGCCAAGGCAAAGAAGCCTGTGGCCTATATCGGCGGAGGCGTTATTCTTTCGAATGCAGCCACGGAGATCCTCGAGTTCGCCGAGATCACGAAGATTCCGGTGACGCATACCCTGATGGGTATCGGCGGATTCCCCGGCACGCATCCGCTCTCACTGGGCATGCTCGGCATGCACGGCACGTACTATGCCAACATGGCGATCCATAATTCCGACCTCATCGTCGCCATCGGCGCGCGCTTCGACGACCGGGTGACCGGCAAGGTGGAGGGATTTGCTCCTGATGCAAAGATCATCCATATCGACGTTGATCCGACCTCGATCAGGAAGAACGTGCGTGTGGATATCCCGATCGTGGGTGATGTGAAACATGTGATGGTTGCCCTCAACAAGGAACTGCACACGATCAAAGAGCCCTGGGACCAGATCCGCAAGAGCTGGCTCAGGCAGATCGACGCCTGGCGGGAAGAGCGGCCGCTCACGTACGAATATGCCGATGACGTCATCAAACCGCAATTCGTGGTTGAGAAGCTTTACGAGGTCACGAAGGGAGATGCTCTCATCGTGACCGATGTGGGCCAGCACCAGATGTGGGCCGCGCAGTACTACAAATTCGACAGACCCCGGAACTGGCTCTCTTCCGGAGGACTCGGGACCATGGGGTACGGATTCCCGGCAGCCATCGGCGCCAAAGTGGCCAATCCCAATCGAGAAGTGTTCTGCATCTCCGGCGATGGCGGCATCCAGATGAACATCCAGGAACTTGCCACATCGGTGGAGAACCACATCCCCGTCAAGGTGGTGATCCTGAACAACCGGTTCCTCGGCATGGTGAGACAGTGGCAGGAATTGTTCTACCAGGAACGGTATTCCTCGGTGGACCTCGGCAGCACGCCTGACTTCGTGAAGGTGGCCGAGGCCTATGGCGCCGTCGGCCTGCGCGCGGTGAAGCCCGTGGACGTTGTGCCGGTGCTCAAGGAGGCGCTCAAATCCAAGCGGACGGTGTTCATGGACTTTGTGACGGCGCGGTACGAAAAGGTTTTCCCCATGGTGCCCGCGGGCGCGTCCATCAACGAGATGATCTTCGGGGAAGAACAGAAAAAGGAAGAGAAGAAGCTGAAAGCGGTGAAGTAGGTTCAGTTCGGAGTGCGGAGTGAAGGCGGAAAGAGAATCAGGCGAGGCCAATACAATATGAAACATATTATCTCTGTGCTGGTGGAAAACAAATTCGGTGTCCTGTCGCGGGTGTCGGGGCTCTTCAGCGGCAGGGGGTTCAATATTGAGACCATCTCGATCGGCCCCACGCTCGATCCCACGATCTCGCAGATGACGATCGTGACCGTGGGAGATGAGCGCATCCTCGAGCAGATCATCAAACAGCTCAACAAGCTGATCGATGTCATCAAGGTCACGGACCTCGCGGAAAAGGAATTCGTGGAACGCGAGATGTGCCTTATCAAGGTCAACGCTCCTGCAGAGCACCGGGCAGAGGCGCTCCGGATCGCCGATATCTTCCGCGCGCGCGTTGTTGATTCCTCGCAGAAGAGCTATACCTTCCAGATAACAGGAGATGAAAAAAAGATCACGGCGATCATCGAGCTCTTGAGGCCCATCGGCATCAAAGAGATCGTACGCACGGGCAAGGTGGCGATAACCCGTGAATAGCGCGGAATGCGGAATGCCCCCGATTAATTCGCTCGAGGGCAGGCTCCGTTCGGAGTTCGGAGTGAAAACAAAATTATGCAGTAAGGCACGAGTCATGTTTGCGGCCATGTTCCTACTTCTCTTTGTAGCAGCATGCGCTGAAAAGGGGCCGGTCCTTCTCACGATCGGTTATCAGGCGCCCGCGGAAAAAACGGGAACAGCGTCGCGGATCTCCGTTGGCGTGAGTACCTTCCGGGATGACCGCGGAGAGCCCGCGTCCGTCCTTGGCAAAAGGACGATCCCGAGCGGCATGCAAAACGATCTCGTGGTGCAGGGCACGGTGGCGGAAACCGCCACGGCGATCATGAAGAAGGCGTTTATTGCACGCGGGATCGCGGTGAAGGACATTGCTGGTTGGGATCTGACGGCCGAAGGCATGAATGCCGCGGGAGCGGATCTTCTCTTCGGAGGCGAGATCAAGACGCTTTGGCTGGAATCGAAGCCTAGTTCGATGCAAACGCATTTGAAGGCCTCTGTTCAGATAAAGATAACCGTCGGGGACGGACTGGAGAAAAAGATAATCAGAACGATCGACGTGAACAGCACGCTTGACCAGGAGATCCTCTATTCACGCGAACGATTGGAAGCCGCGCTTGCCGAGGCGCTGTCATCAGCCGTTGACCAGATATTCCAGGATGACGAACTGAAAAAGCGGCTCCTGTAATCATAATTTTGCGACGAGGTGAGATGCACGGAACTGCACATCGTGTGTCTTTTTTTGTTATGTGCATATAATTATTCTTTGTTGAAAAGGAGACAGGATGAAGATCTATTATGACAAAGATGCAAATATGAAGCTGCTCAAGGGCAAGAAGGTGGCGGTGATCGGCTACGGCAGCCAGGGTTTTGCCCACTCGAACAATCTCAAGGAAAGCGGCATTGATGTGATCGTCGGCCTCCGGAAGGGGAGCAAATCCTGGGATAAGGCGGCGGGCGCCGGTCTCAAGGTCGTTGAGGTCGCCGCTGCCGCGAAGATCGCTGATATCATCATGGTCCTGGTGCCGGACGAGCTGCAGGGCGGGATGTACAAGAAGGACATCGAAGGGAACATCAAGAAGGGCGCCTATCTTGCTTTTGCCCACGGGTTCAACATCCATTTCGGCCAGATCGTGCCGCGCGAGGACGTGAACGTGTTCATGGTCGCGCCCAAGAGCCCCGGCCATCTGGTCCGTTCGCAGTACATCAAGGGAGAGGGCGTACCGGGACTCATCGCAATCCATCAGGACCCTTCGAAAAACACCAGGAACATCGCGCTCGCGTACGCTTCTGCGATCGGATGCGCCAGGGCGGGGGTAATAGAGACCTCGTTCCGCGAAGAGACGGAGACCGACCTCTTTGGAGAACAGGCAGTGCTGTGCGGCGGCGCCACCGCGCTCATCCAGGCAGGGTACGAGACCCTGGTGGAAGCAGGGTATGCGCCCGAGATGGCTTATTTCGAATGTCTCCACGAGCTCAAGCTGATCGTGGACCTCATTTATGAGGGGGGCATCTCGAATATGCGCTATTCCGTCAGCAACACCGCCCAGTATGGCGACCTGACCCGCGGGCCGCGAATCATTACCGAAGAGACCAGGAAGGAAATGAGGAAGATCCTGGCCGAGATCCAGACGGGCCAGTTCGCGAAGGAGTGGATGCTCGAGAACATGGCGAACAAGCCGACGTTCAATGCGCTCACGAAAAAAGGCCAGGCGCACCCCATCGAGGAAGTGGGCGGACGGCTCAGGAAAATGATGCCCTGGCTCAAGAAGGGCAAACTGGTGGACAAGAGCAAAAATTAACTACAAGGCATCAAGGCAACCACAGAGAGCACAGAGAGCATTTCTGAGTGCTCAGAGGGGATTCCTTCTTTTATAGAAATGAAATTCTCTGCGTCCTCTGTGGTAAAAAGGTTTCGCTCATGATGAAAAACTACGGTATCCCCATAGCAGCAGAGGGCTGGCCGTTCATTATACCGCTTGCGGTCGTCACCGGGTTGCTGTTCGCCCTGGGCTGGAGGAATACGGCCCTTGTGTCGCTCCTCCTCACGCTCTTTGTCGTGTTCTTCTTCCGTGACCCGGAGCGAGCCATCCCCGAGGGGAAAGGGCTGGTAGTCTCGCCTGCCGACGGGAAGGTGATCGTGATCAAGGACATCTACGAGCCCACGTACCTGAAGCAGGAAGTGAAGCAGATCAGCATTTTTCTCTCCGTGTTCAACGTGCATGTGAATCGTGCGCCGGTCGGCGGCGAGATCGAGGTCGTCAAGTATAACCCCGGCAAATTTCATGTCGCGTCCGTGGACAAGGCGTCCCTTGATAACGAACAGACCGCGATGGTCATTGATTCCGGGAAGGACAAGATTCTGGTGAAGCAGATCGCCGGACTCATCGCGAGGCGCATTGTCTGCTATGCAAGGCCTGGAGACACGATCAAGGCGGGCGAGCGGTACGGCCTGATCCGTTTCGGCTCGCGGGTGGATATCTTTTTGCCCAAGAACGCGGAGATCAAGGTAAGGCTGGGTGACCGCGTCAAGGGTGCGCAGGACATCATCGGGGTGCTGAAATGAGAAAAGGGATCTACATTCTTCCCAATCTTATAACACTGCTGAGCATGTTCGGGGGGTTCTATTCCATTGTGGCTTCGCTCAATTCCGATTACGAGCGGGCCGCATGGGCGATCATGATCGCATCGGTCTTTGATGTGTTGGACGGGTGGGTCGCGAGGGTGACGCATACGGCAACACGCTTCGGCATTGAGATAGACTCGCTCTCGGACGTGATCTCCTTTGGTGTTGCGCCGGGCGTCCTGGTGTATACCTGGACGCTCTCGTCCTTTGGCAAGATCGGCTGGCTGGGCGCGTTCTTCCTGGTCGCCTGCGCGGCGCTCCGGCTCGCAAGGTTCAACGTGCAGATGAGCGGCGCGGAGAAAAAACATTTTACCGGACTGCCGACGCCTGCCGCCGCCCTGATGATCGCCGCCACCGTACTTGCATACGAAGAGGTCATCGAGAGCCTTGAGCAATGGAACATGGTGCGGCTGGCCGATGTGATCGGCAAGGATTACTGGGTGTTGGCGATGACGTTCCTGCTTGCCGGTCTCATGGTGAGCAATATTACCTACCACGGCCTGAAGGAAGCCAATCTGAAGGAGCGGCGTCCCTTCGGGATACTGGTCGTCATCGCGGCTTTTGTGGCGCTGGTGGCGTATCATCCCGCGCTCGTCCTGTTTATTGCTTCCTTGGCCTATGTTTCGCTCGGTCTGGCTGAAGCCCTGTATGGACTGCTCAGAAAACGGAAAACCGTCACTTCTTAGTCCATCCAGAAACCTCGACCGTGAGGATGCAAGAGATTAAGAAGGCGGCCTTAATCTCTTTCTGTGACTGCTCAGGTCAAAATCTGTTAGCCGCGAATGGCCTAAATAATGAACCGGCCACTTAGAGAATCACGCAGAGATCACAAGGAAAAAGCAAAGAAGGGCGACTAACCTGATCAAAATGATGTTTCCCTTAAGCAAAGATGGCAATAAACCAAAGCCGCTACAGACCGTATTTTCATGAATTTCAGACTTTTCTTTGAGTTCTTTGCGTTCTTTTGCGGCCAACCTGAGTAGTTCCCTTTATTTATATTTTTCTTTTCACTCATGCGCGATTCGCGAGCGCATGAAGCAGAGGTGCCCATTATGAGCAAGATCATCAGAATATTCGATACCACGCTTCGTGACGGCGAACAGTCCCCGGGAGCGAGCATGAACGTTGAGGAAAAGATCACCCTGGCGAAGCAGCTTGCCCGGCTCGGGGTGGACATCATCGAGGCGGGGTTCGCCATCAGTTCTCCCGGTGATTTCGAGGCCATCAAGAGGATCGGCGCCGAGGTCGAGGGCCCGGTGATTTGCAGCCTCGCGCGGGCGAAGAAAGAAGACATCGACCGCGCCTGGGAGGCGCTGAAGGACACACCGAAACGACGCATCCATACCTTCCACTCAACGTCCGATATTCACCTGAAGCATCAAGTCCGGATCTCACGCGAGGAAGCGCTGAAGCGCTCCGTGGAGATGGTCAAACACGCGCGGTCATACGTGGACGACGTCGAGTTCTCTCCCATGGACGCCACGCGGACGGACATTGCCTACCTTCACGAGGTCGTTGAGGCCGTGATCGAGGCGGGAGCGACAACGGTGAATATCCCCGATACGGTCGGCTATACAACGCCCGGGGAGTTCGGCGCATTGATCAAGGGTATCAAAGACAAGGTTCGGAACATCGATAAGGCCGTCATTTCAGTCCACTGCCATAATGACCTGGGTCTTGCGGTCGCGAACGTGCTGTCGGCCATCCTGAACGGCGCAGAGCAGGTTGAGTGCACGGTGAACGGAATCGGCGAGCGCGCCGGCAACTGTTCCATGGAAGAGGTGGTGATGGCGCTCCGCACGAGGAAAGACTTTTTTAATGCGGACTCACGGGTCAACTCGGAAGAGATCATGCGTACGAGCAGGCTGGTGACCAAGATCACCGGCATTCCGGTGCAGCCGAACAAGGCGATCGTGGGCGCGAACGCTTTTGCGCACGAGTCCGGCATCCATCAGGACGGGCTTTTGAAAGAGCGGTCCACCTACGAGATCATGCGCCCGGAATCGATCGGACTGGTCAAGACGAACCTCGTGCTCGGCAAGCACTCCGGCAGGCATGCCTTCCGCGACCGGCTGAAGCAGATGGGATATGACTTTTCCGAAGACGACCTGAACAAGGCATTCGAGCGGTTCAAACACCTTGCGGACCAGAAAAAGGAGGTGTTCGATGAGGACCTTGAGGCAATTGTCTCCGATGAGATGCAGCAGATCCATGAAGTGTACGTGCTCCTGCATCTGAGCGCACAGAGCGGCACGGACGTCAAGCCATCCGCGACCGTTGAGATGCAGGTGAACGGTGCAACGGTGAAACAGACAGGCACCGGCGATGGACCAGTCGACGCGGTGTACCGGACGATCGCTCATATGACGGGAACGAAAAGCAAACTTGATGCGTATCTGGTGAAGGGAATTACCGGCGGAACGGACGCCCTCGGAGAGGTGACCGTGAAGGTGGAGGAAGCGGGCAAGAAGGTCGCGGGCCACGGCGCCGACACCGACATCATTGTGGCGAGTGCCAAGGCGTATGTGAACGCGCTGAACAAACTGGAGTATTGGAAGAAGGGAAGACCGAAGAGCAGTTAAGTAATACCCAGGGAGACTATTGCCGGAGCGTTAACGTGTGGTAATACCCTTTCCTTCTCGCCCGATACATTGAAGGAATACCGCAAGAAGTGATAAACAAAAGGTAATACTCAAGCGGAGAGCGGGGTCAGAGTATAGATCTTCGCCAAACGGGACGCTGTCTTTAAATCACCTTTACGAAGAGCTTCGCGAACGTCATCCAGCTTATAGGCGTCTTCCACGGAAAGATAAGGCGACCACCCGTCATCCGAATAAATCAAGTCCACATCCACTTCCGCTACGTACTCCCGCTCATGCACGAGTTTCGTGTAATGTTTTGTCGTCATTTTATTCTCCTTAAAAAGTCATCAGTCCATCGCTCCGCAGCCGGCCTGTACGCGGTAACAAGGACTGCCGGCGATGATGCTCCTCTGGGAATGCCCCATACCACATGTATTGCGCGCCCTTCCCGGTCTTTCTGCAAGACAAGTACGGAAGGCCCTTTTGGATAGTTCGGGTAATCCTCTACCATGACCGCATCGGCGACCGTTGCCATGACATCTCTGACGAAGATATTGTCAGCCGCCAGTTCATCATACCCATGGTCTGATATTTTTACATCGCCATCTTGAATAAGAGACAGTATCCGCAGAAATGATTCACTCATCGGCGATGACCTTCATCTCGGAAATATGCAACATGAATTCCTAAACCTGTTGTTATTATAACCATTATGAAGCCTATTTCAAGGCATTTCTTTAGCCAGCCCGTTATTTTACGCCAAGGCTTATGTGAATGCGCTGAACAAACTGGAGTATTGGAAGAAGGGAAGGCCGAAGAGCAGTTAAGCCGGTTTTCGCGGATCGTCGCTATCGAATAGATGAATAATTATGAAAGGCCCCCTTTGTGGGGCCTTTTTGTTTTGAAGACCGGAGAGGTCTGTGCTTCTGCTCATGAGAAAATGAATAAAACGCGCTTGAGAATAAAACACTGTTGTGCTATTGTGATGACATTGGGTGGCATTATAAACTGACAAAATAAAAAAAGAAGTGAAATGGTTCCATGGCTATTACACGTAAACTAAGAACGCCCATTGAACGGGTACAGCTGCGCGTGGAAGCACATAAGGTGGCGGGGTAGGGGAATGACAAGAAAGTAGACCTGATAATCATATGAAGGCACCTCAGCATACCAGAGCGCATCGGCACTCTGGTATGCTTCAAGGAAAGAGTCCAATCTAACCTTGGAGGTGCTGTATGAAATTGTACACTGGATTAGATCTA
>JALNZF010000031.1 GCA_023229435.1 Nitrospirota bacterium | reverse complement strand
CCGTTTCAACCTTTTGCTGCATGAGTTCACCACCGTCTCGTGAGGGCGTAATGAGAAGCTTGTTTCTGTTTACGAGATAAATGTCGAGCGTTTTTCTCCTGCCGGGCAAACTCGTAAGCGCGCCCTTGTCCATCTGAAATTTCCCGGAGAGTATTTTGTTCAGTTCAAGCGTGTCATAAAAATTGATGATCACGCCCAACCGGGCGCCTGTATCCCTCCCGGTGATGCGCGCTGCGGCGTGCATGTGATAGGGGTAGTCCGATACTCCACCATGGCTCCCGAAATGCACATCGCCTATGAAGACGTTATCTTCGCCAAGAACGGCAGGCACATGCTCTGATTCGTCGCTGCCTATCTCGCGCTCATCGGTTGAGGCGATCACCTTTCCGTTCATGCCAAGGACGGAGATCAGACGGATGCTTTTGTCAAGCGGCATTTTATTGCGTTTCAAATGGGTGTTCAGTGATTTTTGCAGTTTCGCAAAGCGCGGATCGTGCGCATCAAGGGTGAGCAGGGCTTCCGTGGTATCGCGGATGAAGCCGTCGGACGAGAAGTCCGCGACCCGGCCTTTGTTGAGCTCAAAAAATGAGTAGAGCTGGCCTTCCCTGGCATCGGTAATGAGGGTCAAATCCTCGAGGGCCTGCTTTTGCAGGGCGTCCTTCGCGGAACTGTAACTCAGATATCCCAGCAGAGCGACGGGGATCAGGGCAGTGAGCACAAAAGCTGAGATGAGTTTTGCGGTGAATCTCATTCAATCTCCCGATGGACGTGTTTGCCTGTCCTTTTTCGGCAAGGCCACTTTTTTGTCAACGAGACGGCTGGTGCTGAACAAGCGCCGCCACTGATTAAGATACAATATCCTATGTGTCTTATCTTCCAGACAGATTATCCCACTGCTCGTGAAGGTCCTCCTGGTTAAATATAGCACAGGCGGGGTAAGAAGGCCATGGAGGTCTGAACTATATTCACGTGTTCAAACACGCACCAACAGCCGGATTCATAGAGTATGCAAGCATGGCGAAGGGAGACGCCGGGGCACCACCCTCTGTGTTCTTCTTGATTGCCGGACAGAGGATTGACCAAAGAGGATTTTTCTTGATTTATTTCGTCTGATAGATTAAATTGTTACCTTGTGACCAAAGTGGGCGAGTAGCTCAGCTGGGAGAGCACCGCGTTCGCAATGCGGGGGCCGAGGGTTCGATCCCCTTCTCGTCCACCAATTTTATACACTCCATTCTCTTTCAAATCAAGCCCTTAATTCCCCGAAATATCCAGAACGTTGGTACACAAAAGGTACACAAAATGTGCCGAGACCGGCAGCGGCACGAGAAGGTAGACCCTTGTCGGCAAGCCCCCCCGGCGCCATGCCCGACGCTTTTACGGGCTTTCCCGCGAAAAGCTCGCCGCCGAGTACGGCGGCATCGCGGAGCGCCCCCCTCGGCGCGGGCTGGTTACACGTTCAAAAGAATATTTCCCGCGCCGGGGGGGCACTATGATCATCATGGTGCTCGCTGGGGTGCGCTCGCAAAACCAACGGCACAAACAAACGGCAAAAAAACCCGCTCCGCTCAAACGCGCACTGCGCCACACACCGTCGCAGAGCGCACCGCTTCGCATAAGGAGGCTCGGCTCAGTCACCACGGCTTCTCCACTTCGCTCCGCCGATTGGCTCCGCGCACTCCGCACACATCCGCTCCGATGCGCTTCGCCAGATACGCTCAGTTCCGTACGCCGTCCTGCCTTCGCCTCGCATCTTTCTATTTAACGACAGAGACGGCTCTGTGTAAACGCGGACTTCGCCAAGGTACGGCAAAGACCGCACACATCGCAATCGGAGGCCGGACATCCGCAGCAAGGCAGGGGACTCCTTCCTGCGGCTGATCGGCCACTGTGTGCCTTGATAGAACCAAGAACGATGCAAACCGCCTATATTCCCGCCGCCTGGTATCGCCACCGACGAACTCGCTGGACACCGGATGCGCCGCCGCTCCGCGACCGATCTCACCCGACGCCCAGCTCGAAGGCACCGACGATAAACCAACAGCTCCGGGGCACTACGCCGCACCCCCCGCCGACCCCCTCCCCCCTGGACCCCCCAACCCCCCGGCATCCCCCCCTCTTTGGAACTCCCAGGGGGGTAGGGGCTCTCTTAGGGGGAGTTGCGGTTTCGGGCCGACCCTCCCTCACCCTTCGGGCTACGTGCCCCGACCCCCGGCGCGGGGACCGTTTTGCGCCGGAGGCAACACGTCAACAGCACCCCTCAGGGGTTACGCTTAAATAGGCAAGCCTGGTTGGCGCAAACAACAACGGCGCGCCAACCAGACCATGCCGGGCTTCACCCCCGAACCCCCGGGGTCGCACTGTCATTTGCTTTGCAGCATAAATCGCAAAGCGAACGCCCGTTGCTCCGTGGTCTCGAGCTCGTGCCTCTGCTTCGCTCCGGCACCAGCCCGCCCGTCTTTCCGCTCGGTCATGAGCCCTGCGTGACCCAGCAGCGCTCACGCCCTCGCTCGATCTCCCGCCCACCCGCGAGGCGAAGACTGCCTCACTCCTTCGGTCACTCGCTTTGCAATGACTAGCAACTCTCGCGCCCTCCTTCGATCGACAGACTTCGCCTCGCTCCCGTCCGCCCTCTCTGGGCTCCCCTCGGATAACGTCAACTGCCCGCCTGCGACTTTTCATGCCGTGCAAGAAGCGCAGTCGTCATGCCAGGAAAAGACACACTGTCATGCCGACCGCATCTCCTTCTTGGCGCACGTCCTGAAAAGCCAAGTGAATCGCAGTCGGATTTTTTCTCCCGACCCCGCTGCCCCTGTGCTGTTGAGGGCGCGGGTTCAGGTTTTGTTTTTGGATTACAAAACACACTCAGAAGTCAAAGGAGGGTATTTCATAAAGATGGTTACTGAAGTTCTCAATAACGTTGTCGGCTCTTCCGGCTGGTGTGAGGTTGGCCCGGAGTGTGCGGCTTGTGGGGGGTGCGCCCTTGCGAGCTTGTTTCCGGCTGATCCGCAGTTACCGTTAAAGTTTGTGGAGTCAGAACACTTAAATTAAAGGGAGTAGGATGATATTTAACACTATTTATCTTCTTGACAACTTCTAACCCTGTTAGTATACTCGCGTACATGAAAAATAAACGGTGGACCTCTAAGGATATCAAAAATCTCCGTGTCTCTCTTGAACTTACTCAGGCAGTATTCGGCGCACGTCTCGGCGTAAGCGGTAATTATATCTGGATGCTTGAAGCCGGCACTAAGATCCCAAGTGAAACGATAAGGCTTTTGTTGAATTGTATTGCTCTCGCTGATAAAGCAGCGCAGCAATAACTTGTCACGCGGAGGTATCTATGGCAGAAATTAAAGCTGGAAATCGCTCGCCGGTAACACTCACAAAAAAGGGTTTAGGAACATCGGAGGGTCAGGCCTTGCTTGAATTACTCGAGCGAACCTTGTCTGACGGCAGATTGACAGATCAGGAAGTAAAACTTCTCGAAGCATGGCTGGCGACCAATGTCTCCAACACAACTTTGCCGGGAATACATTTCTTGCGGGAAGAAGTGGAAGGCATTTTGGCTGATGGCGCTGTTTCTGATGGTGAAGTAATACTTCTCCAAAAAGCCATTTTGCGTGTGCTGCCTATTACTGAACGAGAAAGAGCAAAAGCAAAAATTGCCGACGCTGATGCTGCGGCAAGCGATGCACGATTCGCCGAAGCAAATAAAGCTACTGATAAGCAGATTAAATATATTCGCGACCTTGGCGGGTCTTGTCCGGTGGACGCAACAAAAATAGGCGCATCGGAAATCATCGAGAAGTTGCTTGATTCTCGTCCAACATTGAGACAGCAAATGGTTCTGAGATTCTGGAATCGAACCGATCTTTTAAAGGCCGGTGTTGAAGGCGTGAGTAATTGGATGGACCAGTGGTACGAGGAGGATCCTGCTCGGGGTTTGGCTTGGGAGCTTTGGAAAAGAGATGCCGGTGACTATGGCGGCCGATCGCCGAATGAAGTGCCGACAGTACCACTTGGTGCCGGTTTTGATTACCTAAAGAAAGTAAAGAACGGGGTTAAGATCGGCCTGTCTAAGCCAGGACAAAAGAAGTCTGGCGGTTGCTTGAATCAGATAAGTGTCATGTGTGTAATTTTGTTCATACTGATTATTGCGCTGCAATAGTATAGCAAGTAACGCGTGAGGCAACAAGGGCGGTGATAGGGTAGCTCCTGATAAGTCCGGCACTTCACCGGATTTCACCGCTTTAACTTTGGAGAGACCTTAGAGAGGTCCTGATTCTGATGAAGAAAAAAATAATTAAGAAAAAGACTACTACTAAATCGACACCAGACGACAATGATGATTTCAAGATAGATGTTTTTATCCCATACCCACCTGATGCTTTTATCTACGACAAAGATAATTTTCCATCCTGGATGTTGTCCGAGACCGACATAATCCAACAAAATTCTGAAGAACTTATCGCGTTAAAATGTAAGAGATCGGGGTTTGTGAAAAATGGTAATCCGGTATTGGCCATTGAGGCATTTTTACTTGCCCGTGACTTAAAAGTCTACCCACCTATGTGGGTTATAGACTTCTTTGCAAATGCATTCGAGAAGTATCATGATAAACTTGGACTGATTGACCTTGACAGCGTCCTTGGCTTGAAAGGTGTTGGTAAAAAAGGAGGGGCATTTAAGCCGCTTTTGGATGACCAGCGGGATGAGATGCTTATGAGGGATGTTTATTGGTTAACGCGCCTAGGCTATTCACCGGACCAGGCCGCCTCTATCGTAGCGCGATTTTTAGAAAGCATTCCCGATGCCGTATTCAATAAGACATGGATAGGAATTAATAAAATCAGCGATACTACGATTAAAGATAAATGGAATAAAAAATGGCATACGCATTTTGAAGATGCGGATAAAATCGAGGACGTAAAAATCATCCATGATCAATGGATTAGAGATAACAAAAGCAAGTTTATGCAGAAGTTCTGTAATGTTTTATCCGAAGAAGAATTGAAAATATTACCGCGCAGAAAACGATGATATGATTTTGGGTGTGAAATACCCGCATTTCACACCATAGCCAATTACTACAAGATTGATTATCATCAGGCCATACTGATAACGATTCAGGAGGCCGATGATGAAAACAGAAATACACGTCCAAGAAAAACCAGAACTCGTTGGAATTCTCCGTAAGCTCCCTTCCTTTCACTTCACAATCACACCTCAAAAAATGCCGGATGGTCGGGTATCGTTCAACCTTGAAGCTGAAACTGGCGAGTATCGGCGTGCGCTGCAGGCCTTAGCTGATAACACCCCAATTGGCTCTAGAGACGTACTTGAGTCTATACGGCTGATAAGAACGCTGATGTTTACAACAAAATCTGCGGGGGCACCGACTCGATAATATACGCAGTAGCCACACAAGGAGAAGCTAAGACAGTGGGCAGCGCTCCCTATAGGTTTCTGCCGCACGCTTTTACAAGCGCACGTCAGAAGATGATCGGATAGAAGAGCGAGTCTATGTCCATCTGCGGCAGCGCCCAAAAAAACGCGGGTCCTTCCACGGTCCCCGCGTATGCGGATCTAAAGAAGCGCACAAATAGGCTAGATAATAGTGGAAAAACACGCTTTTCGCTTCGTTTATTGAATTTAAGGAGAAAAATGCCGAATAATGACGGTCATGAGACAGCGCGACTCACAATGACGCCCGGGCTGCTCGGGTCCGTGAATGTTTTGGCGCGGTTCATGAACTTGACGCCACGACGAGTCCAGCAGCTTGCGAAAGAGGGCATCATTGCAAAAGCCCGGCCCGGGGGCTACGACGTTGTTCGTTGTCTCTCCATGTACATCGCGCATCTCGGCGAGTGGCGCGCCACTGCGGAGCTGCCCTGTACCATTGCCGATCTTTCACATTGTTTTGGACTCACGCAAGGCCAGGTTTCGTACTTGGTGAGAAGGGGTGTCATCCCGCCTCCCCTTTCTCATGGGCATTTCGATCTTGCGCTTGCTGTTCGGCATTTTGTGGCCTATGTGCATCAAAAGGGTTTCGTGAAGTTTTATGGGCAAGGCAATCTTGACCTTATCGATGACAAGGAGGGTGTAAATCATGAAAATGGTTTTTGAAATAAAACAGAACGTCGGCAAAACGCTCGAGTCTCTTCCGGGTCTGACGTATACAGCTGTTCGCCAGCAGCTGGAGGACTTCGCTGACAGGTTCAAAAGCAAGCTCGCACGCGAACGCATGAGCGGCCCGCCGGGCATCAACTGGTTCGGCGCAAAGACGCTGAAGAACAGCCGGCATTTTCAATTCTATGTCGTGGGCGATAGTTTAAAAAGCCTCTCAATGGTATCGAGGATCAGCGGCAAACTCATGATGCACGAGACCGGCGGAACGATCACCCCAAAAAATGGGAAGTGGCTGTACATTTTCAACCGGAAGGGACGGCTCCCCGGAACAAGAGGCACTATTGTCGCAAAAGTAAGGTCTGTGACACTGCGGCCGCGTTTACAGTTCCGCGCCACGTTTGAATCCATGCTGAAGGATGAAATGGGAAACATGGATAGCGCGGTCGCTGGGGCGCTTGCCGAAGCAAGCAAAGGCGGCGAAATGAAAGAGATCACATAGGAGGCGCGATGGAAAATGAACAAGTGATGCAAATTAAAAAGGTCTGGTTCGAGTGCGAAGACGACGACGGCACCAGCTTCATGTTGCTCGCGGGCACTAAAGAGCTAGAGGAGTTTATAGAAGCGATGGATGCTTTAAAGGCTGAAGACAGCGCACCCGCACAATGTCATTGAGGGACGGAATAATGCCCAGCGCCGCTGAACATGCGAAGCAGAGAAGAAACACCCTGTCGGCAGGCCCCCCGGCGCCATGCCCGACGCTTTTACGGGCTTTCCCGCGAGAAGCGCTCGCCGCTAGGGTTCGCGGCATTACAAGGTGCCTCCCCCGGCGCGGGCGGGTACACGTTCAAAAGAATTCTTACCGCGCCGGGGGGCTTTTAAATATTTATTATAGTGTTCGCTTGAATACGCTCACAAAACCGAACACCACAACACACCCATGAAAGACAAACCATGTCAGGGACACATCAACGCCGGTCGCGTGGACCGGAGCGCCCGGCTTACGCGGATCATCGAGGTCCTGAAAGAGGCCGCATACCCGCTCTCCGCCCAGGAGATCGCCATTCGGGCATACGACTTCGCCGCGTCCGGAAAAGTCATGCTGAACGTTTCCACGAATATCGGCGAGCTTCGGGCGCGGGTCAATCGCGAGCTCGGCTATGTTGTTTCCGAGGCTGAAATGTGGCGGGGTGATCGGTATCCCTGGCAAGACGGGCGGCATCGATATCGGCTCTTAGCCGCCCCCGGGTGGTCCCCTCGATGGACGGTGAACCAAGAAGGCATTCACGTCCTTTTGGGTCAGCGTCAGCCCCCGCCCGCGCAATCCGGAAAAGGATCCGGCGCGGTAGCGGAACCCTCGTGCGATGTTCGCACTTGTAAAAAGTGCGGCGCATCGCTGCCGGCTGATGGGCCGCCGTTCTGTAGCGATGAATGCAAAGCGGCGTGGTTTGAGTCGCTGCAATCGAGACTTACAATTTAAGAGCACATTCAAGCGAATATATTAAGCGTGAGAGGTTCGAATAAGATATGTCACGGTCTCCCAAATTACAGCAAGTAGACTACTTTCCCCATATGTGCAAGCACGGCCAGACCCTGTTCATTGTGGAGCAGCGGTACGGCAACGACGGCTATGCCTTCTGGTTCAAGCTGCTTGAGCTGCTCGGATCGAGGCATGGCCATTATCTGGACGTCAACCAGGCGGACACCTGGGAATTCTTGCAGGCCCGGACCCGCCTTTCAGCGGAGACCTGCAACGACATTCTGGACCTCCTCGCAAAGCTCGAAGCTATCGATAAAGAGCTCTGGGTGAGCAACCGCGTCGTCTGGTCTCAGAACCTTGTTGATAATTTGACACACCTTTATAAGAAGAGGGCGGCGGGAATACCCCAAAAACCGGATTTCGGCGGCGGGAATGCGGGTTCAGGTACACAACAGGGGGATTTCGGCAGCGGGAATACCAGGTCAAGTACCATTCCCGACGCGGAAATACCACAAAGGACAGGACAGGATAGGACAGGAAAGGAGAGAGAAGGCGCGCGTGGTTCAGATTCGGAAACCCCAGAGCCTAAACCCCACGATCCTCCTGTCCCAACTCCCGATCCCTGCGCCCTTGCCGATCACACCTGGCAGCAGTTCAGATCTCTCATGCCGCTCAGGGGCGGCAGGTTTGACGACGAAGACGCTTGCCGTGCGACGTGGACACGATCCCCGGCAATGTGGAACCAGTGGCTTGCGGCAGTACGGCATTACGCTGCGAGCGCGGAGGTTCGGGACGGCGCATTATGCTTTCCGATGAGATTCTTGTCGAAGTTGTGGAAGCGCTTTCAGAAGCCAGAGGAACCTTTAGGGCACTCGCCGCCTTCCAGTCAAGATCACTCCTGGAAGGCCGAGGCTGACGAGGATGAACGCGCTCAAGCGGAGTTCAAGCGCAAGGCAGCATCCGGAGAAATCAAGATAAAGCCGAGGGACCGCCTGTCATTCGAGAGCGAGGCGACGTATCAGGAAAAACTGGAATCAGGAAAAATTCCGATGGTGCAGGTGATGAATGAATAAAACGGCCGACGATATAGCGCTGACGCGCCTTCCGCCGCAGAATATCGATGCAGAGATGATGGTCCTGGGCGCTTGCCTCATCGAACCCTCTGTGATCGGTACCGCGAGGGTGCGGCCTGAGGATTTTTATAAGGACGTACACCGGGACCTCTTCGCGCTCATGCAGCGATTATCCGAGCGCGGCGAATCAGTGGACCTGATCACTATCATGCCTGAATTCAGGCAGACGAAATATTATGACGCTGTGGGCGGCATGTCATATCCCGCCTCACTCGTGGCATATGTGCCCACCGCTGCGAATTTTCGGTCTCATGAAAGACTCGTCATAGAGGCCGCGCAGCTTCGCGCTATTGATCGCGCCCTTCGGGCGGCTCAGTCGGAGGTATACGGCCTTGCGGGCGGCGCGCGGCCTAATCCCGACGCGATTGTTGCGGGCTGTGTTGACACACTCAACGCCGTCCGTAGGCATGAAGGCGACATGATCATGAGATACAGCGAGATCATCAATCTCAGTTATAACGAGGTAGAAAAAAGGGTCAACCTCTCAAACTCCGGAAAATTCGCTGGGATCCCCACGGGCTTCCGTGGCCTGGATCAGAAACTCCACGGTCTCCAGCCGCAGTTTTACGTGCTGGCCGGGGCATCCGGCATGGGGAAAACGGCCTTCGCGGCACAGGTGGTGCGAAACGCGGCAAGTCATCTCATGACCGAATGGGGCGCACTTCCAGAGGCGAGCCGTACGAGCGGACCCGGAAGCGTCGGCGTCATAAGCCTTGAGATGGGGGCGGGACAAATTGGCTTACGTGACTTGTCGAGCGCGTCAGACGTGCCGCTCTCCCGGCTTCTTGCCGGAACGCTTCATGATGCCGACTGGACGAAGCTTGCACACGCCGCGGGTGTGCTGCACCCTTTGCCGATTTATTACGCCTTCGCCGCTTTTCACGATCGCCAGATCGAAAGGGTGATTGACGACATGGTGCAGCGTCTCGGGGTAAAGCTGATCGTCTGTGACTATCTTCAGCTTGAACGCTGTGAAAACCACGAGGGCACGCGCGAGCAGGAGGTCTCAAAGATATCTCACATGCACAAACGAAAGGTCGCGCAACATCAAGTCCCAAACCTTGTTATCTCATCCTTGAACCGTTCTCTCGCCGGCAGGCCTGACAAGCGGCCTAATAAATCGGACCTGCGCGATAGCGGCTCGATAGAATACGACGCCGACGTGATCATGTTCGTGTATCGCGACGAGGTCTACAACTGCAAGTGTCCGAAGCAGGCGGCCTGTCTCT
The DNA here is from genome assembly GCA_023229435.1 of Nitrospirota bacterium. Taxonomy (NCBI): domain Bacteria; kingdom Pseudomonadati; phylum Nitrospirota; species Nitrospirota bacterium. The sequence continues at coordinate 18,154 of JALNZF010000031.1, read as the reverse complement.
GCGACCGGCGCGGTAAGGCGGAGATCATTGTCGACAAAGGGCGGATGGAAGGAACAGGCACGGTGGAACTTCAGTGGAATGGCCGCACCACAACCTTTTCAGATGCGCCGGGCGGGGTCGAATGACAGCGACAGAAATAGAGTTGAGTAAGAAGCTGCTTCACACGCAGGCGGCGCTTTTGTCGCTACGCAAAACGGTCGACAAGATCGAAACAGTAATTGAAGCTTATATGATTTCTCGCGGCCCGTCCTCTGGGGGCTATAAGGGCTTTGATTAAATCGGCCCACGCGCGACCGGCGTTTGAATACGGATAAATACCCTTTGGGACGCATAGGATGACCGCTCTTGATTTTACCGACTAAACAGGTATATAATCCTCCCGCAATAGATGGGGGGATGTGCATGGCTGGTAAAGTTCGTACCAGAGAGAAATGCGGCAAGTGCGGCGGTGCGTTCAAGGTCGCCGAAGAGGCAGACATTTATTGCCCGGTGTGTAACACGCGCCCCGAAACCTTCTTCATCTGGCTCTACTGGCAGGGGACGAAGTACAGGATTAGCCGCGATCGTGAAGAACACATTCTCGACAGTTACCGTCGTGCCCATCGACTCCTCGAAAACATCCGCACTGACATCGATTCAAAGATATTCTCACCCTTCGATTACATTCCGAAAGAGATGGAACAGTTCCGGGGCCATCGTCTCTTGGAGAAGTGGCTACAGGGGAAGGAAGCGCAAGGCCTGGCACCGACGCATCTCAAGAGCACACGGGCTATGATCGAGAAATACTTTAAACCGGCTTTCGGACAGCTCGACTGCCGCGATATCCGTACCCATCACATCGAGGACTTCCTTAATGGTTTGCCAAAGACCCTGTCTCTCAAGACGAAAAAGAACATACTGATCATGCTCAAGAACTTCTGCTATTGGATGTTCCGTCGCGAGAACCTCTTGAGGATGCCGCAATTCCCTGTGGTGTCTCCGCCTGAGCAACCGATCAAGTGGATCACCAAGAAAAGCCAGCTCAAGGCGCTCGCTTTCATCAACACCCATCATCGGCCTATCTTCGAGTTTCTGTTCTATCATCCTGTGAGGATCTCTGAGGCGCGGGCCTTGAAGGTGAAGGACTTCAACCGGGAGCAGGGGACGGTGCTGATCTGCCGGGCTTGGAGTGGGGAAGAACTCAGGAGCCGGAAGAACAAGAAGCCGTACTATCTGCCGCTATCCCGACATTTCAATCCCGCCGGGCTCAAGGACAAATTGCCGGAGGCCTTCGCGTTCACGAACAAGATCGGGGAAACCTACACGATCGGCAGGCTTGAAAGGCTCTGGCATGCCGCACGGATAAAGGCTGAGATTCCACCTATAAGCCTCTACAACGCATCACGGCATAGCATAGCATCGCAGGCCAGGACCTCGGGGATTGAGCTCTCAAAAATAGGCGCAGCGCTCGGACACAGCTCGTTATCATCGACTCAGCGCTATGCTTCTCTGGATGTTTTACAGCTCTGTGATATCGTCGATGGTACACAAGAGGTACACAAATCGAATGTAGTCGATTTCAACGCCATGAAAAATAAGTGAAATAAACGAAGGGTCGAGGGTTCGATCCCCTTCTCGTCCACCAAATTTTCATTCACAGAGAAAAACAAAGCCTTGCATGATGAACATGCAAGGTTTTTTGTTTAAGGTGTCGGCAACGTTGGAATCAGATCGTCTACTCGGTACTCGGAAGGATTGATCAACCTGAGCCCTGTCAGCTTCTTAGCGAGATTGGTGCCAGGCCAATAATGTTGGACTTGCTCTTTTGGCAACTATGCTGCGATTGCTGCAAGAAATTCTTCAGGGGTCATGATCGAAAGGTCGTCGGTTACATAATCGGTTTTGTTTCTGGTAATGAGGCAGTCTGCCTTCGCGCTGACAGCGGAATAATACTGTACTGCATCCTCGAAATCCCGGAAATCGGACGCAAGTGACAGGTCGATTACTTTTTCATCCACGGTGGCCACACGGAACACGATCCGGACCTTTTCCAATACCTTCATTGCCTTGTCCCGCTTGAGTTCCTTAGCCAGTATATAAAAGAGAGTAGGGAAGCTGTTCGAGCACAGATATCCTTTTAGCTGCTTCGCCTCGATCATAGTGAATAGCCGCGCAGCGGGGGAATAGAAGGGTTTTCGCTTGAGAAAGATATCCAGAATGAAGTTGATGTCGCACAAAACGGTTTTCACCGGTATTTCTCCTCGATGTGCTTCCGGTAGCCTGCGATAAGTTTTTTCGCATCGGTCTTCGGACTGAGCACGCCCGAAATTTCCGCGAGAACGGGCGTTGCTTCGGTTTGCCCCTTCTTTTCTTCGGAGATGGCCTGGAAGTAACCGGTTACCATTTTGGACAGGCTGACGCCCCGGACACGGGCGGCGCGCTTCGCGTTCCGAATGACGCCCTCGTCGAGCCGCAGGGTAAGTTTCGTTGCCATATTGTTCACCTCCTGACGTACATAATTTACACGATTGTACGTCTCTTGTCAATAGCCTCCGCAGTAAAACTGCGGTCCCGGCTCGTCCGGCGAGTAAAGCCGCTGTCATAGATTTTAAAAAACGCGAGGCCCTGGGGCAACCTGGGCCTTTCCTTTTATCGTTGTCGCGTACATCGACGATAACCTATCTCTTTTCTGGACTTTGTGACCATTTGCAACAAAGTTATCAATCGTGCTTAGCCGCCCATAGGCTTTTTATCCATCATGTTCGTAAGCAGCTATCATCTTTCGGGTAGAACAAGCTCATTGAGGAGAAGCGGTTATATGTGCTCTTCTGGGGTTTAGAATCCATCTATCAATGGATGCGGCCAGATCGCTCTATGCTCTTTTCCGCCAATTATCCTCGTAGTTCCTTTTTTTATGCTACACTGTCAATGAACACAAAAAAAAGTGGGATAATAACGAGATTGTGCAGATATGTAACATTCTGCATCGCAGCATTCATTTGGTTGCCCAACTTCTTTTCGAAACCTCTATTGTAAATGAAATGGCAGGGAGAATAGTGATGAACACTGGCATAGTATTTGAACATCCATCCATCCATCCATCCATCCATATTTAATTCTAATCAAGCGTATGATTGAGGCTCGTATGCAGCGCAGTTTTCAGAGCGATGCGGATGGAATTCTGATCACTGAATTCAACTCGGCCTATGCAGCAGACGGCTACGCGCGTATCATGAGCATAGACGCTATGGAGCAGCAGTGTTTTTAAGCATCAAGAATCATTGTACGGAGGCACACCATGTCCGCTAAAGCTTTAGAGGTGAGCAACTCCGAGGTCCATCGAGAAGAAATCCTGCTCAAGGCAGGTGCTCTGTAAGACGTTTTTCATGACAGATAGGGGATTGAGCTTTAATGAGACAAATCGAAGATAACGTACTCGAACGCTCTAGAAAGCTTGTTGAAAGCCGTATCGGCCTGTGCATCCGTCAAGCGGACAATGAATCATTTCATAGGACACTAAATGCCCGAATGAAGAGTTTAAATATTGACGAGCCAGCGGGATATTTAAACTTTCTTGAATCAGATACCGGAGAAAGTAAAAGGGAATGGAAAGCGCTTGTACTGCTGATCACAACAGGCGAGTCCTATTTTTTCAGGGACAAAGGAATTTTCTTTTTATTACAAAATACTATCCTGCCCGAGTTGATAAACAAGCGGAGGAAGCGAGCGTTCCGCATCTGGAGCGCAGGCTGCTCAACAGGTGAGGAACCATATTCCATCGCCATTCTTCTTGATATGCTTTTACCTGACCTGAAAGGATGGGATATCGTCATCTTTGGAACGGACATCAACGAAGAATCCCTGAAAAAGGCGGGTCGCGGTATATATTCAGATTGGTCATTTCGTATGGTGGATGAAGACATAAAGAGAAAATATTTCAAAAGACATAAGGATGATTGGGAGATTGACGGAAAGATCAAAGAGATGGTGACCTTTCAATATGGAAATCTGATGGAGGACAACTTTTTTTCCCAAAACCCTGAAATTTGCAACATGGACATCATCATCTGCCGCAATGTCTTTATATATTTCAAGAAAGAGACTGTATCATCGGTTTTCAATAAATTCATTAATACATTAAACGATGAAGGATATCTCATAACCGGGCATGGAGAATTGTATGGACATGATCTTACGGACCTGCACCAGATTATGTACCCGGAGGCCGTGATATACAAGAAAACAGTAGAGTTGAAAGTTCAAACTCCTGAAAACACCCGCTTAATGGAAGGCTCAATAAAGAAAAAAGGCTTAAAAATCAGGGAGAAACCGGTCGCAAAACGCTTCTTGCCTTTCCCGGATAAAAGTAAAATAAAACCGCTGGACCCAAAACCAGAAATAGAAGAGCTCATAAGAAAAGGGCGATATGCCGAGGCGATTGATAAGGCCGAAAGCTTTCTAAAGCAGAATAGAGAAAATTATGATATGTATAACTTTATGGCCATTGCATATGCGAATTCAGGCGCTTATGAAAAAGCGGAAAGCGCCTGTCGAGAAGTCATAACGCTCAATGCGGATTCAGCGGACCCGTATTTCCTGCTTGCCCATATTGCGGAGATAAAAGGAAACGACGAAGAGGCAAAAAAATTATTCAGAAAAGCAATATATCTGAATCCTGCTTTTATTGCCGCCTATTGCGAACTCGGAGGACTTTATGAGAAGGAAAAGGATCTTGCGCGCGCGAAAAAAGTCCGTTCCACGGCGATTGAACTTCTTACGACTTTACCTGCTCAGGCGCCTGTAAAGCCCTATGATATGACAGCCGAAGAATTGCTGAAATATGTCGAGTATCTGACAGGGTCAAGAGATGATTTAGCGCCGACAGGTCCAGCGGAGAAAGGCAGACGATGACTAATCAATCTTTCCTTACATTCAATTTGCACGGACTGCTTCTTGCGGTTGATACAAAAGTGGTCAGGGAGATAATCTGGCTTCCCGAGTTGGCTCTGATCGAGGAGTGTCCTTCCTTTATCGCGGGCGTTGTTAATATGCGCGGCAAGATCGTGCCAATAATGGATTTAAACCTCCGTTTCGGACATGCCCCGCGAAAATATGGTTATTTAGACAGGGTGATAGTGCTTAGTGTTTTGGATTTTGGGTCCGGGATTTTGAATTCACAATCAAAAGCAACAGACCAAATTCCGTCCAAAATTCAAAATCCAAAATCAAAAATAGACACATTGGGAATAATCGTCAATGAAGTGCTGGATGTCATGGATATTCCGGAAGAAGATATTGAACTGCCGCCCTTTGAAGGAAGAGAAATAGAACCGCATCCGCATTTTGTAAGCGGTGAAGCAAAGGCCGGAGAGGGCATTATCATGATTTTAAATCCCCGGATAATTCTCGACTTCGAATTCGAGATTAAAGAACCAGAGATCGGGGGAACTGAAATCATTCCTCAATCCGCAATCAGCTATTTCTGCCCTGAGGCAGACCAGAGAGAAAAGGAAATCTTTCATAACAGGGCAGTTAATCTGCAACAGGTATTTGATAGTGAAGATTCCGCCAAATTAATATCTGTGGCTGTTATCAGTTTAAACAATGAATACCTGTGCGTGGAGCTTGAATCAGTGCGGGAGTTTTCAAAGATTCACAATTTTACCCCGGTGCCATGTTGTCCTGAACATATTGCAGGCAACATGAACTTACGTGGCAATGTCCTGACTGTTGTTGATATACGGGGCCTGCTGAATATGCAGGTAGGCAATATCAGTGAATCAACAAAGGTCATTGTTGCCGATACTGGGGAATTCCCTGTCGGGATTCTCGTTGATGATATTCTTGATGTTATAAATCTTAGAGAGTTGGATATTGTTGAGGTCCCTTCCTCCATAAGTCCGCTCAGCGAGAAATTTGTCAAAGGCACTGCACCTTACGGCGGCAGGATGCTGGCACTGCTTGACTTGAAGAAAATCCTGGCATGGGACGGGTTAATAGTTAACGAAGAAGTGTAATGATTCCGGAATGGAAATAGGAGGCATAAAATGTTCAAGAATCAAAAGATCAGATTCCGTATTTTGCTTGGGTATTCAGTCCCTTTGTTTTTGCTTATCCTTCTCGCGTTGGCAGTTTATGTAAGTTTAAGGTCTTATGAAAAGGCACATGAACAAGCTGAAAACGGTAATGTCATCTCTGTTAAGTCAAATGAGCTGTCTTTATATGTAACAAAAATGCAGCGGTCAGCAAGAGGATTTCTCCTCCTTAAAAATAACAACGAATCACGCGATAACTATAATGAATATAGAAAGGAACTTGAAAAGACAATTCAAGCCATTAGCCTGCTTATCAAGAATGAAAAACAGAAGGAATTGCTCGGCAGAATAATAGAAAAAACCAGGAAGATGGAAGAAGGTATCAATGAAGAAATGTCGCTTGTTGATAAAGAAGGGTATGACAAGGCAATTGAACATTACCGGAAAAGCGGATCATTAAAACTGGAAAGAGAAATCGAAGCTATGGCCAATGAATTCGAAAAGAACCAGGAGGGGTTTCTTGAGACTTGGACAAAAGAAGAAGACAGCGCGCTGGGAAAGATAGGCCCTTCACTGATGATTGGCATATTATTGTCTCTTGCTTTTTCGGTCAGCATTGGTCTTTTAATTACCAACGGCATCACAAAGCATATCAGCGGCGCAATCAATGCCATGTCTTCCACCTCTACTGAGATAGCCGCGACGGTAAACCAGCATGAACGGACTGCCTCTCAACAGGCTTCAATGGTAAATGAGACGACAACAACCATTCAGGAGCTGGGCGCATCCTCAAGGCAGACCTCTGAACAGGCCTCTGCCGCAGCAGAGGTTGCACAGCAGGCGTTAAAAGCCACAGGTGAAGGGACAATCATAGTCAAGCAGGCAATTGACGGTATGAACAGCCTTGGGAACAAGGTAGGCATGATTGCCGACCAGACACTTAAATTAGGAGAGCAGACCGTCCAGATAGGGAGTCTTGCCAATATGGTCAAGGACCTTTCAAGCGAGATAAACATGCTTGCGCTTAATGCGGCGGTCGAGGCAGCGCGTGCCGGCGAGCATGGCAAGGGCTTTGCGGTTGTTGCCGGTGAGATTAGGAAACTTGCCAATGAGAGCAAGAAATCAGCAGAGCAGTCAAATGCCGTTATTTCTGATATACAAAAGGCGACCAATGCAACGATACTCAGGACAGAGGAAGGGACAAAGGTGGTGGAAGAGGTGACAGGGTCTGTCGGGAATGTTGGCGAGTTATTTAATTCCCTGTCCGAAGCGGCAAACAAGGTTTATGAGAACGCACAGCAGGTGCTGCTGAACGCAAAGCAGCAGGCAACTGCCATAGGTCAGGTTGTGGAGGCCATGAACGGTCTGAATACGGGCGCAAGAGAGACAGCCGCTGGTATAGTCCAGACAAAGACAGGTATTGAACAACTGAACAGTGCAGCTGGAAATCTGAAGCAGATATTGTGATTGTGTTAAACGAGATAGGAAACTCAGATGATAGAAGATAATGAACTGAGAAATATGTTTAAGATTGAAAGCGCTGAACATATCCAGCGGCTTGAGGAAGGTTTTCTGCGCCTTGAAAAAGAGCCGGGTAACGCGGCAGTACTTGAAGAGGTATTTCGTGAGGCGCACAGCCTTAAAGGCGCTGCCCGCATGCTCGGGCTGACAGGCATTGAGACAATATCTCATCACATTGAAGATATTCTCGGTTCTGCAAGAAAGAGTTCTGCCCCCCTGTCGTCAGAAGTCATTGGCCGATTATTTAAAGGGCTTGATCCGCTACGGAATCTTGTAAGAGAAGCTGTCACGGAGGAACCCTCCGGTGTCATTGTTTCTCATGTGCTTGAGCAGCTTAAAATTAGCATGGATAACCGGATACAGAGTTTCGTGATAGAAGAGGATAACTCCGCATTTGAAGCTTCTGCACAGCATACAGAGATAAAGGAAACGATCTTAGGGGATTTTCGTATAGATACAATACGTGTTGAGACAAATAAACTTGATAAATTAATGTCGCAGACCGGTGAATTAAACGTAACAAAGCTCAGGATTGCACAGAGGCTTGAGGATATTAAGGATGTCATGACTCTCTGGGAAGATATATCCAGGACACTTCCGAAAGCGGAGATGGAAGATAAGCCAAAACTTGAAAAATTCGGGATCCAACTCAATACATTAAAAAATGTCTTGTACGATGACAGCTCAAGACTTGGCTTTATTGCTGCTGAACTTGAAGACAGCATCAGCCGGATTCGGCTTTTGCCTCTGTCAACAATATTCAATCTGTTTCAGAGGACGGTCAGGGACCTGGCAAAAGAAAAGGCAAAGGAGATCCAACTTGTTATTGAAGGCGGGGAGACAGCCGCGGACAAGCGTATTATAGAGGAAATGAAAGACCCTCTGATGCATATGGTAAGAAATGCCGTTGACCATGGCATTGAGATGCCCGATGAACGGGCGCGAAAAAATAAGCCGCGCATTGGCACAATCACGTTGAAAGCTTATCAGACTCCCGCCAACGTAGTAATTGAGGTGAGCGACGACGGGCAGGGGCTTGAAATAGAGGCGATCAAAAGAGTTGCCTTGAAAAGAAAAATGGTGAATGAAACGGAGTTTGCTGCAATGCCTCCTTCACAGATTCAGTCTTTGATATTTGTTTCAGGGTTTTCAACAAGCACTTTTGTATCTGATATCTCCGGTAGGGGCGTCGGACTTGATGTTGTAAGGACAAATGTGGAACGTCTTAAAGGGACAATCCATGTTGAATCTTTACCTGACAGGGGCTGCACCATCAGAATTAAACTCCCCCTGACCCTTGCAACCTCAAGGGTAATGATCGTGACGGTCGACAATATGAAATATGCCCTTCCCGTTGAGCATATTCAGACGACCTGCCTGATAAAGCGCAAAGATGTATTTACCGTCGAAGGACGCAGGACAATAGTGTTCGACAAATTACCTGTCCCTGTCGCCGATCTTTCCGACCTTCTTGAATTTAAGGGAGCAAAGGCGCATATTCCGCAGGCGGCATCCCGCACTCCACATTCGGAAACCATTCCATGCATTATTATCTCCGCCGGAGATGATAAGCTCGGTCTTTTTGTCGAGGAACTCCTTGACGAGCAGGAAGTAGTGCTTAAACAATACAGCAGCATATTGAAGCGGGCACGGAATATCTCAGGCTCGTCAATTCTGGGCACAGGAGAGGTCTGCATGATTTTAAACCCTTTTGACCTGATAAAGTCCGCAAAAAAGAAGGGGGCCCCGACTGCGCAAGAGAAGCCTGGAGCAGAGACGGAAACCAGGAAAAGCATTCTCGTGGCCGAAGACAGCATTACCGTGAGAACTCAAATGAAACGCATCCTTGAAGGCGCGGGATATGAGGTTACAGTTGCCGTCGATGGACTTGATGCGTTCAATAAACTGGGAGGTCATCCTTTTGATGCAGTGGTATCTGATATCATGATGCCGAATATGTCAGGGCTGGAGCTTACGGAAAAAATACGTCAGAAAAAAAAATACAAAGAAATGCCGGTTGTTCTTGTCACATCTCTGGCCTCGGAAGAGGACAAACAAAGAGGTCTGGAGGCAGGCGCAAACGCATATATAACAAAGCCTTCTTTTGATCAGAAGGTATTGCTTGATACACTTCGAAGGTTAATATGATTAAGGTACTTCTTGTAGACGATTCTCCTATTGCCATCACAATACTTAAAAGGATGCTGTCGAAGTCTTCGGAGATAACGGTTGTAGGAACAGCCCAAAACGGCATGGAAGCCTTGCGTCTCATTCCTGAGGTAACCCCCAATGTAATTTGCACGGACCTTCATATGCCTGTGATGGACGGCCTTGAATTTACAAAAGAGGTCATGGCAAGGCATCCCCTGCCGATACTTCTGGTGAGCATTTCCGGGCAGGAAGGCTCTATAAATGCCTTCAAAGTTCTCGAAGCTGGCGCTGTTGATATATTTCTAAAGCCGCGGGCAAGTTTTGAATTTGACTATGAGACACTTGCCCCTGAGTTGATCCAAAAGATCAGGATACTTTCAGGGGTCCGCGTATTCAGGAGGACCAGGCGTGATTCCGAATCAGGAATCCGGGCGTCGGGTACGGAAGCGGCAACTAAAATAAGGCTCCCGAACACTACGGTCCGTATCATCGTAATAGGCGCCTCAACAGGAGGACCGCAGGCGCTTCAGACAATACTGACTAACCTGCCATCTGATTTCCCTTTGCCGATAATCTGTATTCAACATATCAGCGAGGGTTTCCAGCAGGGTCTTGTTGACTGGCTTTCATCCCAATGCAGAATGAACGTCGAGATAGCAAAAGCAAGTGCGGTCCCCCAACCTGGAACTATTTATTTTCCCCAGGAAGAGACACACCTGAAGATTGACGGAACGGGCAGGTTTGTCTTAACATCTGAGCCGTCTTTTGACGGCCATCGTCCGTCCGTTACCGTAACCATGAAAGCCGTGGCCAAATACTATGGGGATTCCGTTGTCGGGGTCCTGTTGACAGGAATGGGAAAGGACGGGGCGGAAGGCTTACTGGATATTAAGCAGGCAGGTGGAATTACTATTGCGCAGGATGAGGCAAGCAGTATTGTGTTCGGCATGCCCAAACAGGCCATAGAATTGGATGCCGCCGGATATATCGTTCCGCTGGATGAGATAGGGCCGATGATCTTGAATTTTGTATTGCAAATTTTGGAGGGAAAGGAGACATGAATAATTCGGGGACAAGAATTTTAATTGTTGAAGACAGCGCCATTCAGGCAGAGGCGCTGAGGCGAATCCTTGACAAGGAAGGCTATACAGTATCTGTTGCAAAAGACGGCGCCGAGGGGCTGTCAAAGGCGAAAGAATTAAAACCCGAACTTGTTGTCAGTGATATCGTGATGCCTGGGATGAACGGTTTTGAGTTATGCCGGCATATAAAGGATGCCCCTGATATTGGTCACACTCCTGTTATCCTGCTGACTTCTCTTTCTGATCCGGCAGACGTTATCAGCGGTCTTGAATGCGGGGCTGATAATTTTATTGTCAAACCCTATGACGACCACCAGTTGCTTTCAAGAATAAAACAGATTCTCTTAAACCGTGAATTACAGGAGAATTCGCGGACGCAGATGGGGGTTGAGATACATTTTGCAGGGCAAAAATATTTTATTACCTCGGAGAAAAAACAGATACTCGACCTTCTCCTATCGACATATGAAAGCGCGGTCCAGAAAAACGTTGAACTTATTAAAGTCCAGGAAGAATTGAAAATCCTCAATGAAGAGCTTGAACAGAAGGTGCAGGAAAGGACTGAAGCGCTTACTTCTGAAATTGAAGAACGTAAAAGGTCAGATGAATTGATAAAAAGCATCCTTGAAAGCATTGATGAGGGGTTTATACTTATAGATCGTGATTACAGAATTCTGATGGCAAATAGGGCATATGCCGATCAGATTAAGATGCCTCTTGAAGATATAATCGGACAGTATTGTTACAAGTTATCACATAATCACGATAAACCCTGTTATGAGATGGAAGAAGAGTGTGCAGTAAAGCAAGTGTTTGATACAGGCATGCAGCACGTTGCGATTTACAAGTATAATCACTCAAAAGGAATCCCTGTTTATATAGAAACAAAGGCATATCCGCTTTCCAAAGACGAATCAGGGAAAGTTACCACCGTCATAGAGATACTTGTTGACATTACCGAGAAGAAAAAACTCAATGACCGGCAACAGCTCGCTCATGAGGTACTGGAACTGCTGAACCACTCGGAGATTACCGAGCACACGATTAGCTACATTCTATCGGCAGTTCAGAAGAGAATAGGCTTGGAGGCTGTTGCCATACGCCTGCGCGAGGGCGAAGACTTCCCCTATTACGTAACTAACGGCTTTCCCGAGGACTTTGTGCTTGCTGGACGGTTTTTGTGTGCGCGTGACACGGCAGGAGAAATCGTGCGCGACTCAAAAGGGGACCCGGTGATCGATTGCATGTGCGGAAACATTCTCCGCGGACAGGCCAATCCGGCGCTGCCGTTCTTCACCAAAGGTGGCAGCTTCTGGACCAGCAGCACCACTAAACTGCTTGCCTCGACGACCGAGGCAGACCGTCAGACCCTCAACCTTTGCAATGACGGGGGCTATGAATCCGTGGCGCTTATCCCTTTACGTACCAATCGAGAAATCATAGGGCTGCTGCAACTCAATGACCATCGGCCTGACCAGTTCACGCCGGAGATGATCACTTTCATTGAAGCGTTGGGGGCCAGTATCGGGATTGCGCTCACTCGTAAGCAGGCGGAGCAGGCGCTGCGTGAGAGGGAAGGTTTATTGCACAGCTTATTTGATAATATGACCAGCGGCGCGGCCATTTTTAAGGTGATCAATGATGGTTCTAAAGGGAGCGATTACATCATCAAAGATTTTAACGCCACCAGTTTGCGGATCGAGGGTAAGCAAAAGGATGAGGTTATTGGGAAGTCGCTTTTTGACTTGCGCCCTAATATTGACCAATATGGGCTTATCACTGTTTTTCAAAAAGTATGGCGAATCGGTGAACCGGGCTATTTCCCGCCAAAGATTTACAGAGACGAGAAATATAATAATTGGTATGAAAACTGGGTCTTTAAGTTGCCGACAAACGAGATTGTGGCTATTTATGATGATGTGACCGAGAGCAAGAAGCTTGAAGACCAGCTCCGTCACGCCCAGAAGATGGAGGCAGTCGGCACGCTGGCTGGGGGGATTGCGCATGATTTCAATAATATTCTCAATGTGATCATGGGATATGGCGGCATGGTATATGACGGCCTTGAGGCCGGTAGTCCTCAAAAAGAACAGATGAATGAGGTTCTCACTGCCGCCGAGAGGGCTGCGAACCTCACCAAAAGGCTGCTTGTCTTCAGCAGAAAACAGGTTGTTGCAGTGAAGCCTGTTAATATCAATGGGCTTATCCTTGGTGTCCAGAAAATGCTTGTCCGGATGCTCCGCGAGGATATTAATTTTAAGTTGGAGCTTGCGGCCAGGCCATTGATAGTGATGGCTGATTCCGGGCAGATCGAGCAGGTGCTGATGAACCTTGTCACAAATGCCCGGGATGTAATGCCGGAGGGTGGAAGTCTGACGATCGGCACCGGGCTTCAGGAATTAGATGATGAATATGTTGCATTATATGGATTTGGAAAGATCGGAAGGTATGCGCTTATCACAGTTACGGATACAGGGCAGGGAATGAATGCAGAAACTCAGAAGAAGATATTCGAGCCTTTTTTTACAACAAAAGGGATTGGAGAAGGGACAGGGCTTGGCCTTTCAATTTCTTATGCAATAATAAAACAGCATAGCGGATACATAAATGTCTACAGCGAACCTGGACAAGGCACTGTATTCAAAGTATACCTGCCTCTCAGTGAAGAGGCGGTATTTCCGGATAAGAAGACGGTCGCCGCCGTCCCTGCCAAGGGCGGAAATGAGACGATACTCGTGGCGGAGGACGACGCCTCCCTGATGCAATTGATGAGGATAGTGCTGGAGTCCTTCGGCTACAGTGTTATTACCGCAAAGGACGGTGACGATGCGATCACAAAATTCATGGAGAATAGGGAAAGGATCAGCCTCGTTCTGCTGGATATGATCATGCCGAAGAAAAACGGGAAAGAGGTCGGTGAGACGATCAGGAAAGTCAGTCCCCGGATAAAAATACTCTTTGCGAGCGGATATACGATGGATATTATCAAGACCAAAGAATTGACAGACGCCGGCTTTGACTTTATCAGTAAGCCTGTGTTGCCGAGAGACCTTTTGTTAAAGGTGCGGGAGGTACTGGATAGATGAGCGAAAAAATACTGATTGTAGACGATGAGGATGTCAATCTCAGACTGCTCACCCAGTGGCTTATTCCGTTAGGCTATGATATAGAAGTTGCTTTAAACGGGAAAGAGGCGGTGCGGAAGGCCAGGGACAGCAGGGTTGACCTGATAATACTTGATATCATGATGCCGGTCATGGATGGCTACGAGGTCTGCAGGATTTTAAAGGTAGACCCGGAGACAAAGAATATACCGATAATTATGGTGACGGCGCTTCACGACAGGGAATCAAAATTAAAAGGACTCTCGGTCTCGGCAAATGATTTTCTTTCCAAACCCATTGATCAGGCCGAATTAACTATCCGTGTCAGTAACCTGCTGAGGATAAAGGCCTTCGACGACTTTATGCTCAGGCATAATCAGATACTGGAGGAGGAGATCGGTAAAAGGACCGCTGAACTGTCCTCTGCCAACGATCAGCTGAAGCTGGAACTTGAGGAGCGCACGAGGGTGGAACAGACGCTTGATCAGCTGAAGAATCAATATGAAATGATCCTGCAATCCGCCGGCGAGGGGATTATCGGAGTGGATACGAATGAAAGGATCACTTTTGTGAATCCCGCCGCCGAACAACTGCTCGGATATAGAGGGCAGGAACTGATAGGTCGTTCAGGTCACGAGTCATGGCATAATTCAAACCCGGACGGTACTCCCTATTCTGAAGAAGACTGCCCGATAGTAAAGGCCGGCAGGGAAGGCGCCAAATATAGCGGCACGGATGAGGTATTCTGGAGGAGAGACGGCACAAGTTTCCCGGTGGAATACACGGCAACTCCTGTAAAAAAGGGCGATAGATTATCAGGTATGGTTATCATATTCCGAGATATCACTGAGCGAAAAACGCTCCGCGACGCTGAAATTTCAAAACGCACGGCGGATTTGGCAAACAAGGCAAAATCGGAATTTCTCGCCAACATGTCACATGAACTGAGAACGCCGTTGAACTCGATAATCGGTTTTTCAGAAATTCTTCAGGATGAACTGCTCGGAAAACTTAACGAGGAACAGAAGGAGATGGTTGATAATAACCTGAGCAGCGGAATGCATCTTCTGTCGCTTATTAATGACATACTTGATCTGTCAAAAGTGGAAGCCGGCATGGTGGAGATCGAATTGAGCAGGTTCCTTTTAAAAGATACTCTTCATGCATCAATGGCAATGTTAAAAGAAAAGGCCATGAAGCACCGGATCACTCTCAGTCTTGATTTAAAATCTGATGCGAATATTGAAATAGAGGCGGATGAGAGAAGATTAAAGCAGATCATGTTCAATCTTTTGAGCAATGCGGTGAAGTTTATGGCTGATGGCGGCAGTGTGCGCGTTACTGCGCGACTGATGAGGGACGAGGGACGAGGGACGAAGGACGAAGGAGGAGCAGCGTCCATCGTCCCAGTGAGCGAAGCGAACGGACATCCATCGTCCATCGAGATTTCCGTGTCAGACACCGGCATCGGCATAAAACCGGGAGATATGGACAAACTCTTTCATGAGTTCTCGCAACTCGAATCAGTATATACCAAAACAAAAGACGGCACCGGGCTTGGACTGGCCCTGACAAAAAAATTGGTCGAACTTCACGGCGGAAAGATATGGGCTGAGAGTGAGTATGGGAAAGGGAGCAGGTTTCTGTTTGTGATGCCGGTCGGGCGGCTTAAAACGGAGGAAAACTAAAATGGACATAAAAGGGAAACGGGTCCTTGTTGTGGATGATGATAGCAGAAGCCGGCGACTTTTTGAATTACAGCTTGGCGCAATGGGGTTTTCGTCCGTCCTGGTGAATGATGGAGACGAAGCGATGGAAATTCTTGCCGGAGACTGTTATTTTGATCTCATAATCACGGACGTCATGATGCCTTATCAGACAGGTTTTGATCTTACAAAAAAGCTGAAAGAATTTAAGGAAACAAAAGATATCCCGGTTATTGCAACAAGCGCATTTCATGACTGGGAAAGGGAGAGGTCAAATGGTGAATTAAGAGTTGATGGATTTGTGCCAAAACCTGTTACCAAAGAAGCTCTCAAAAAAGAGATAGAAAGGATTTTGGAAGGGCGCCCGTAATGTCGCATAAAATACTTATCGTTGAAGACAATGAAAAAAACCGTCAGTTAATTGTATTTATTCTGAAACATTACGGATATGAAATTATAGAGGCGGTTAACGGCGAAGAAGGTGTGAGGCTGGCAAAAGAACACAAGCCTGATCTGGTAATCATGGATATTCAGATGCCTGTTATGGACGGGTTAACCGCGATAAAACTGTTGAAAGAAGACAAAGATACCCGGGATATAACGATTATTGCCGCAACATCTTTTGCCATGAAAGGAGACAGAGAAAAAATAATTTTTTCAGGCGCCGATGATTATATATCAAAACCTATTGATACCAGGGCGCTGCCTGAACTCCTGAAAAAATATTTAGGCTGAAGATAACAGACAATGGATTTTAGTGTCAGTAACGCGCATTCCTAAACCGGTCTTGCCAATAGATCTTTTGAAAACGGTGAGAGAAGTGCTCGATGGCTGATAATGCAATGTGTTGCCGCTATGGTGCTTTCATCACACCTGGGGAGGATATAGGATGCCGAACGAAAAAATACTGATCGTCGACGATGAGGATGCCAATCTCAGGCTGCTCACCCAGTGGCTCATTCCGTTGGGCTATGATATTAAAATTGCCTCAAACGGGGAAGAGGCGGTGCAGAAGGCCAGGAACAACGAGCTTGACCTGATAATACTTGACATCATGATGCCGGTCATGGACGGCTACGAGGCCTGCAGGATCTTAAAAGCAGACCCGAAGACAACTAATATACCGATCATCATGGTGACGGCGCTGCACGAAAGGGAATCAAAACTAAAAGGTCTCTCTATCTCGGCAAATGATTTTCTTTCCAAACCCATAGATCAGGCCGAATTAACCATCCGTGTCAAGAACCTTCTCAAGATCAAGGCCTTCGATGACTTTATGCTCAGACATAATCGGATACTTGAAGAGGAGGTGCAGGAAAGAACGCAGGACCTGGTCAATATGAGCAAAGAAATGATATTGAAACTGACGGCAGCCGCGGAATTTCGCGATACCGACACAGGCGCTCATATCGCGAGGATAGGCTATTATGCCGGCAAGATGTCAGCGGCGCTGGATATGCCGGAGGATTTCATTGAGACCATAACTTTTACGAGTGCCTTGCATGACATCGGAAAGATCGGGATCCCAGATAATCTACTCTTAAAACCGGGTCCTCTAACGCGCGAAGAATTTGAGATCATGAAAACCCATTCTGCAATAGGAGCAAAGATCCTCTCGGGATCAAACTATCCGGGTATTCAGATGGCTGCCGCCATTGCCCGTACGCATCACGAACGGTGGGACGGCGGGGGATATCCAGGAGGGCTCAAAGGAGAAGAAACGCCGATTGAGGGCAGGATCGTCATGCTCGTAGACCAGTATGATGCGCTACGGAGTCAACGGCCCTACAAACCAGGCTTTGACCATCAAAAGACGTTCAAGATCATAACCGAAGGTGATGGAAGGACCGTGCCGGAACATTTTGATCCAGCGGTGCTCAAGGCCTTCAAGGAGATTGCGCCCGCGATAGAAGAGATATTCGATCAGCACCAATAGGGATAATCATAATAAATTAGTGCTGAGAACAACGAAGTGGGCACAGAATGTTAAATCGTTAGGACATTAAATTCATTTCGCTGCACCCTGTTTACTTATATCGCTTCTTCTTCTCCATCACCACCCCGACAATCCGGTACACCAGGTCCTTGTTCAGGATGATGTCATTATATTTTGGATTGAGCGGGTGAAGGATTTTGGTATTGTCGTACCGCTTGTACTGCTTGAACGTCGCCTCTTCCTCGTGGTTCTTCACGATAACATAATCGCCGTTCTCCGCCTTCGCATGGGGGCTGATGACGAGAACGTCGCCCTCATGAAACTCCGGCTCCATGGAGTCGCCCTTTATTTTCAGCCCGAAGTTGTGTTCGCCTTTCACATCGGTCTCGATCCAGTCGATTACATCTTCCTCAAGGTAGGTCTCGCCCGTTTCGGTCCACTTGCCGGCAGCCACCCAGGATACAACCGGGATCTTCCGCATCTTGCCGAGAGGGGCGGGCTCCGGAGGCGATGGGGTCACCCATTTGAAGGCTCCCTGTCAAGTGAAAAAGCCCACCCTGTGACGAGAAAATGAAATTTTCTCGTCGATGTTTTTCCGCAGTCAGCAACATCCATACAATTGCCGTAGTTTCATTCTGTT
>JALNZF010000030.1 GCA_023229435.1 Nitrospirota bacterium | reverse complement strand
TTCAGCGTCGCGCTTATGGTTTACGAGATGAAGAATATCTTCGTCTCAAAGTCCTAACCTGCATGCTCCCTGAAATCTGATTTACTAAAATCGCTCAAAAGTACCCACTCGATAGGGACTTGAGCCTGTTTTTATAACAGCATACTGCCCTGCGGGCCTCTGTCTCACCGCGATAAACTTAACAGGTTGTTGAAAAACGCTCCGTTTACCCTTCGACCCTTCGGCAAGCTCAGGACTCAGGGCGAACGGAGCGTGTATTGAATTTATTCGTATTTATCCGTTCGTGGTGAGCCTGTCGAACCACAAAAAGACTTATTCAACAGCCTGTTAAGCGAATGTCATAGTGTTCAGTAATCGATGCTTTGGTTCAGGGTGGTGAACTCGCGTGGTTTTTGTAATGCCCGGACCGGTTCTGTTAACGATGACCATTTTTTGGCCCTGCTTTGGGTTTACCCGCCGGCATTAGTTGTATTGACAAATGTTGAAATATTTGGCATTGTGTACTGGCAATAGGGCCAAAGTATCATGTTTAATTCGTCTATAAAAGTCAAACAGTGCTCATTTTGCTATTCTGACGCGTTGTTTCAGGGTGACGGCCTCGGACTTGAGAAAATGATGATCATAAGAAAGGAAAGATATCAGATGAAGAGAACATGGTTATATATGGTTGTATCGTTTCTTTTGTCGGCGATTCTTGCGGCAGGATGCAGTGGCGGCGGTGGCGGCGGCGGAATCAGCAGTGGTACCAGTAGCGACGATAACGGCGTCGTTACGCCGTCATCCAAGGCAATTACCGCATTCGGGATCGTAACCCCAGCAGCTACCGGAATCGTGAACGAAAGCGCCAGGACGATCTCTGTTATCGTGCCCTACGGGACGGACAACACCGCACTGGCGGCCACATTTACGACTACAGGAGCGAGCGTGGTCGTAGGCAGCACCGTGCAGGTGACCGGGGTGACCGTGAACAATTTCTCGACCCCCGTGGTCTATACCGTCAACGCGGCCGACGGCTCCACGCAGAACTATACGGTGACCGTGACGGTGGCATATAGAACCGACAAAGCCATTACCTCCTATTCGATCTCGGGTGTTGCCGGCACCATCGATGAAAATGCAAAGACGATCTCGGTCAATCTTTCGGGCTTAACAGATGTAACGGCCCTTACCGCCACGTTCGCGACATCGGGAACAAGCGTGACTGCGGGCGGCACGGTACAGGTGAGCGGGGTGACAAAGAACGACTTCACAAACCCGGTTGTATACACTGTTACGGCAGCGGACGGCTCGCATGTGGACTATACTGTTACCGTTACCGTGCCCCTCGTGCTCGGTACACCGATCACTTCGCCGACAGCGTCGCCAATCACTTCATTCGGCCAGACGCGTGACGGTAATGATACAGGGACGATTAATGAGCCCTGGTACTATCGGGAAAGTTTCCCCGGCCAGGCGAATGTCTGGGAGATCGATGGTGATTTTTCCCTTATCGATGGCGGCGATTTTCAGTTTGTCTCTGCACTTACGCTTACGTTCAGTGATCTGTCGTCCTTCGGATCTCAGACCTATGGCGATTTGACCTTCTATGGGCCGTTGATGGGGACGGCTCAGGGAGTCACGGTGGCGGACGTGTCCAACGGAGACTCAACGGGCGTCAGTCCTCTGTCAGGTGGATATTCCGCATTCCTGAATGCCACGTCAGATTCGCGCCTCATGCAGACCCTGAACCTAAGCGGCCTCACCGGGACGACGACACTCACCTGGACAGATAGTGTCAAGCTTAATGACGGAGATTTTACACCGGGCTACACGCCGAGCTACAGAGTCGTAATACGGAACAATGCAGGTACCGAACTTGAAGAGCTGTATTCAACGACCACCAGTATATCGGGGGTTCTGCATACCGCTAATCTGACCGCCTATAATGGACAGAGCATTGTCCTGTCATTTGAAGAACGGAGCGCTCCCGGCATTGGTTTTGGGACCCCGAACCTAACGATGATCGATTTCGTTTCAGTAAAAGATTCCGTGGCCGGCGAGCATGTGACAAACGGCGGATTTGAACTCGGCCTGGCAGGCTGGACCACGAACACACCTGCAGAGGTGCAGAACATGGCCTCGAGATCCGAGAACCACGACGGCCTCGATGTGACGCGGTCTTTCTATACCGTTCCAAACAAGCTCTGGGGACGGTGGGTGGATGTATTCGAGAACAATACTCCGAGCCCCATCACGACAACCGTCCACTATGGTACCGAACTGGGCACATCCGGCACCGCGATCATCTACGATACGCCGTCGACCAGTAGCAAAGCCATTACTGCGTGGGATGGCGATCAGTACACCCGCGATATCGGTATGGTGTTTGGCAATGCTGGCCAGGTGGTATATCAATCCGATGATGGCTTGGCTAACGGTAATGGAAGCGATATGATTGATTTCTCCTATACCATCACTGTTCCGGTGGGCGGCAGTGTGGCTATTGTCAACTTTATCATCCTGGGGACCTACGACACCAGCCTGACTGCTGCGGATGCATTGGCCAAGGCCACGGAGATCGACAACGAGGCGCTGAGGATCGTAAATAACTTCTGGTCCGTCACCGACCCGGAGTTCCGGGACGGCATGACACAGGAGCAGATCGACGCGATCGTAAACTTCCCTCATTAACATCTGCTGAAAGGATACTGACCCTCCGGTGTATCTTGCCGGAGGGTTTTTTTATGTTCCCACCTCTGTTCCACTCCATCCGATGTAAAACAAAAAAGATCGGTTGAATAACCGATCTTTTTATTGGTGCCGGCGGACGGAATCGAACCGTCATGAGCTTGCGCCCGGAGGATTTTGAGAGCGAGACTGACGGAGCGGTGCGCTCTGTGAAATGCTTAGAATTACGCGATAATCCTTGTTACATCAAGGGTTATCTTCGTCCGGTAAGTTGGCAGGAGATACGGTAATTTGGCTGGCTCTCCGGTCTGACGGGCATAAAATAGGCATAACGAAAAGGAGAATGAAAATGAAAAAGCACAGGATCAAGACCGATGACCTTTACGAGAAGATCGAAGACTAATTAGATCACCTTGGTGGCATACTCAGTATCGTTGAATGTCTGGCAGCTGGGAAATACGAAGGCGCAGATAACTGCATGGAAACCCTGCTTGCTCACAACCTCAACGGTTTTATGACTATCATCTACGATGCGACGCAACGGTTTGAACGGGCGCGGCAGATGATACGTGAAATGCAAGACCGGATGCCCGACGAGCCGGTGGCGGTGTAATATCAAGGCCCCTGGGCAACCCGGGGCTTTTCTTTTCTGGTTGACATTATTTCTCTATAGGCATATCATACCAATAATTATGAAAGCATGGCTTGTTGAGCACGTTAAAGCTCCCGATGAAGCGGGGAATATCGTCGAGGTCAAGATATGGCAGTTGCCCGAACCGACGAAAGACAAGCCGCATGGCTACAAGTACTCATACGTTTACATCGTGGGAAAGCGCCGGGTGATCGGCTACGACAATACCGAGGGCAAGGGAGATCACAGGCATATAAAAGGCAGGGTTGAACCGTACAAATTTGTCAGCCTCAGAAAGCTGACAGAGGATTTCTATAACGATATCGAGCAATATAAGAGGGGTGAACTATGAAAATAAAAAAGATCATGATAAAGAGTTTAAAGAGCGTTCTTGACGACACGGTCAAGAAAGTCGAGGCCATTGAACGCGGAGAGAAATTAAAGCCGGTAAAAGGGCCGGAGGTGTACTTTACGAGCTTCGAGGCTTTGCGGAAAGTGTTGACTCCGAAACGTCTTGGACTCCTGCATATCATCAAGATGAAAAAACCGTCCTCGATCAACGAGCTTGCGCGCATGGCAAAGCGGGACGTGAAGAATGTCGCGGACGACGTGAAGTATTTGGAGCAAGTGGGCTTGATCGAAAAGAAAGAGACCGCCAAGAGAACTGCGCCGGTTGTGACCTATGACAAGCTGTTTTTTGAAATGGCGGTGTAAGCGGATGGATTATCAGAAGCACAGAGAAGAGCTATTGAAGGACAAGGCTGTTAAGATAGAGCATGATAAAGTCATGCCCGAGTACGAACTTGCGCGTAACATTGTTCAACAGAGGATAAAAAGATAAGGCCCCAATTGAATGCTTGACGCACGGTCTTCCCCGCCTCACGACGCTGAAGAAGATAGCGGACGCCTTGGGTGCCAAGCTTATCATCAAGCGGCAACCGAAAAAGGTAGCGTAGTGCATCACTGTGAAAAGCATATAGGCCTTACGAAAAAACGACCACCTATCCCCCCTTATTCTGTCCGTCGTAAAACAAAAAAGATCGGTTGAATAACCGATCTTTTTATTGGTGCCGGCGGACGGAATCGAACCGTCATGGAGTTGCCCCCGGAGGATTTTGAGTCCTCTGCGTCTACCAGTTTCACCACGCCGGCACGCGATGAAAGTTACACTAACCTGCTTTTACTGTCAAGCAAAAAGGCTTGCAACTTCCTGCCCGGCTTTGTATAATACCGTCCTATGCTTACCGGGTACAATACTGACTTCAAATTCCAGGGGAAGGTCTACCACTGCCAGACCGAGGACGGCGGGGTCAACAGTCCCTATGTAACTTCTCTCCTCTATCTCCAGGGAGCGATCCTTGCTTCGCGCAAGACCAGCTACGCCGACATTCTCAAGGCCGACTGTCTTGATGAGGTGGTGCGCGCGTTGATGATGGAGCAGCACAAGCAGATGATACGCGACCTGATGCATGGAAAGCTGGATCTGAATAACGCCCCGCACGAATCCACGTACACACCATCAACTGCAACTGCGTCCGTGCCGGCGCCCGCCGCGCCGACCCCGGCTGGGGAAAAACCCGCTCCGCCTGCTCAGACTCCAGCGAGGGCGGATGCGAAAGAAAAGGGGCTCGACGATATTATCCTGGACTTTCTTGCCCAGGAGCAGCGAGACAGGGAACAGAAGAAATCGATCTGAAACACCTGTCGCCACAGAACTATTCGGGATCGCTGCGTATGAAAAACGCGGCGACACCTGCCTTGGTGAACATAATCTCATTCGTTGTTGCTCATTACCATACTATGATCCACTCAGGAGGACAGGTTGCATGGCGGCATCAAAAGAGCAGTTGAAAGCATTGACGGACAAGGCCCGAAGGGTCAGGATCGACATCCTGAAGATGCTGACCGAGTGCGGCTCGGGCCACACCGGGGGCAGCCTATCCGCGGCTGATATCGCTACGGCGCTCTACTTCTATAAAATGAAGTACGATGCAAAGAAACCGGACTGGAAGGGACGGGACCATTTCATCCTCTCGAAGGGCCATGCGGCGCCGCTTCTGTATACGGTGCTCGCGCACGCGGGGTTCATCGAGCATGCGGAGCTCTGCACGCTCCGGAAGCTCGGCTCGCGGCTCCAGGGCCATCCGGACAGCAAGTATGTGCCGGGAGTCGAGATCTCCACGGGTTCACTGGGTCAGGGCCTGTCCGTGGCCAACGGCATCGCGCTCGCGCACAAGCTCGACAAGACGTCGAACCGGGTGTACGCCCTGCTCGGCGACGGCGAACTGCAGGAGGGCCAGGTCTGGGAAGCTGCCATGACCGCGGCGCACTACAAGCTCGACAATCTCTGCGCGCTCGTGGACAACAACGGGCTCCAGATCGACGGGCCGGTTGCCAGGGTGATGGGCGTGGAGCCGATCACGGACAAATGGCGCGCCTTTGGCTGGGAAGTGCTTGATATCGACGGTCACGATCTGGGCGCCATCACCACCGCGCTCGACAAGGCCGAAACCATCAAGGGAAAGCCGACCATGATCGTTTGCCGCACGATCAAGGGCAAGGGCTCGAAGCAGTTCGAAGGCAAGGTGGAGTTCCACGGGACCACGCCGTCGAAGGAAGAGCTCGAGATCGCGTTGAAAGAGTTGTCGGAAGAGACGGTGTGCAAATAAGTGCGGAGTGGCGAGTTCGGAGTGCGGAGTGAAAGGCTGAAGACAAGAACTCCTTAGTTCTTATTCCGCACTCCGAACTCCGCATTCCGCACTCGAAGAGGGGGGAAACGTGACAAAGGTTGCGACGAGAGATGCATACGGGGACGCGCTGGTGGCCCTCGGGAAAAAGCGGGATGACGTGGTGGTGCTGGACGCGGACCTGTCGGGTTCGACGAAGACCTCGAAATTTGCCAAGGTGTTCCCGGATCGGTTCTTCAACATCGGGATTGCCGAGCAGGACATGATGGGCACGGCGGCCGGATTTTCCGTAGCCGGCAAGCTGCCGTTTGCGAGCACCTTTGCGGTGTTCGCCACGGGCAGGGCCTGGGAGCAGGTGCGGCAGTCCATCTGCTATCCGAACATGAACGTGAAGATCGTGGCGAGCCACGCGGGCATTACGGTCGGCGAGGACGGCGGCTCGCACCAGTCTGTCGAGGACATTGCCTTGATGCGCGTGCTTCCGCACATGACCGTGATCGTCCCTGCTGACGGGCCCGAGACAATGCAGGCCATCGAGGCCGTGGCGGAGCATATGGGCCCCTGCTACGTGCGCGTGGGACGGAACAAGGTGCCGACGCTCTTTGGCGAGGGGTATGCGTTCAAGATCGGGAAGGCCCACGTGTTCAACGAGGGCAGGGACGCGGCCATTATCGCCACGGGCATCATGGTCGCCGAGTCGATCAAGGCGCGCGATCTGCTGAAGGCCGAAGGGATCGACGCGGGTGTGATCAACATGTCCACGATCAAGCCGATCGATGTTGACGCCATAATCAGGGCCGCGAAGCACAGCGGCGCGATCGTGACCGCCGAGGAGCACTCGATCATCGGCGGACTGGGCGGCGCCGTGGCCGAGGTGCTGAGCGAATCATCCCCGGTCCCGATGGTGCGCATCGGCGTCAAGGACACCTTTGGTGCGTCCGGTGACCAGGAAGGGCTGCTGAAGAAGTACGGCATGTCGGCGGGTGATATCGTTTCCGCGGTCAAGGAAGTTATTAAGAAGAAGCGCTGATGCGCAAGCGGGGGAAATTCCAAAGCTCAAGCACCAAATCACAAATAAACTCCAATAACCAAACAGCAAATTCCAAACGCCAAGGTCATTGGAATTTTTAATTTGGAATTTATTTGGGATTTGGATATTGTGATTTGAGCTTTGACTCACTATGATCCAGCTTTATCAGGTAACAAAATATTATGAAGGAGTTCCCGCTCTGCGCGACGTGAGCTTCACGGTGGACAAGGGCGAGTTTGCTTTCGTTACCGGCCCGAGCGGTGCAGGCAAGTCCACCCTGCTCAAGATCCTCTTCTGCGCCGAACTCGCGGACGAGGGGCGGATCGTCATGCAGGGCATGAACACTTCCCGGTTGAAATCCTCGACCATTCCCTACCTCAGGCGTAACATAGGCTTCGTGTTCCAGGACTACAAGCTTCTTCTCCATAAGACGATTTTTGAAAATATCGCGCTTGCGCTGAAAGTGGTGGGTACTCCTCCCGGAGAGATCGAGCGGCGCGTGTACCAGGTGCTCAAGAAGGTCGGGATGGAAAACAAGAGCCACTTGACGCCGCCAAAGCTCTCGGGTGGAGAGCAGCAGAAGGTAGCCGTGGCCCGCGCGCTTGTGAACGAGCCCCAGGTGCTGCTTGCCGACGAGCCCACCGGCAACCTGGACCCCCAGAGCGCCCAGGAGGTATTCCGCCTGTTCAAGGACATCAACATGAAGGGCACGACCGTGCTGGTGGCCACTCACGACTGGGAAACGGTGCGGAAGATGCAGCGCAGGATCATTATTATGGAGGGCGGCAAGGTGATTGACGACGGCAGCCACTTTCAGCGCACCGCTCCCACCCCTCTGTCGAGGCCGGACGCGGGAACGGCCGCAACAACGATTGAGGAGAGAGCGCCGTGAAAGGATACGGCCTGTTGTACTTTATCGCCGAGGCCTTCCGGGGACTTCGTGCCAACAGCCTCGTGAACCTGCTCGCGGTGGGCACGATCAGCATGGCCATGCTCATCGTGGGTTTTTTCCTGATCGTGTTCCTGAACCTCCAGACCGCGGTGAATTCTCTGGGAGACCGCCTCGAGATGTCCGTATACCTGAAGGACGGGCTGACGGAGCATGAGAAGGATTTTATTCAGCACCGGATCAAGATGGAGCCGGGCGTGAAAAAGGTCGGCTACCTGTCCAGGGCCGAAGCGCTCCAGTTGTTCAAAAAGGAGCTCAAGGGACAGGAGGCGCTGATCCAGGGTCTCGTTGAGAACCCACTGCCTGATTCCTATGAGATAACCTTTGACCATCGAACTGTTGACGCGGAGCGGCTCGAGGTCCTGGCCGGGAAGTTTTCAGACTATCGAGGCGTGGAAGACGTCTCCTATGGGAAAGAGGGCGCCCGGGTGCTGTCGGGTTTTTACACGGTGATCACCTATGGCGGCATGGCACTGGCTGTTCTGCTCGGGATTACCGTGGTGTTCATCATATCCAACTCAGTCCGGCTTGCGCTGTACTCCCGGGGCCAGGAGATCGAGCTGATGCAGTGGATCGGGGCGACCCGTGGATTCATCCAGGGGCCGTTTCTTATTGAAGGCATGATGCTTGCCATGCTCGGCTCGGCGCTCGCTGTGGGCGTCCTTGCGGGCGTGTACTATGCGCTTCCGCGGGAGGTTTTCCTCTTCCTGTCGCGGCCGAATGGGTTGGACTTTCTGCCGCTTTCGGTGGTAGCATATATGATAATCGGCGGCGGAGTACTTGGTCTTGCCGGCGGGCTGGTCTCGGTCAGCAGGTTCCTGGAGTAGCGCATGGGGACGACGACCGCCACTCGCGTTCTTCTGCTCGTTATCCTGATCGCGCTTTGGCCGCCTGGATTTTCCGCAGCCGCGGACCGGTCAGCCGACAAACAGCAGCTTCAGCGCATCAAGCGCGAGATGCGCGAGAAAAAAAAGGAACTGAAACGGGCGGACCGCAAAGAGCGTTCGATCCTGTCGGAGCTTGAAAAGATCGACCGGGACATCCAGACCGGACGCGCGGAACTCACCGACCAGCAGCGGCGGCTGCACGATTCCGAGGCGGCCCTTCGGGAGGTCGAGAAGAACAACACCGTGCTCAGCCGTGAGCTTGCCGCGCTGAAGCAGCACTATAGCCGGCGGCTCCGGGCGCTTTACAAGATGAGCCGAAGCGGATACGCCGTTGCAATATTTTCCCCTGACGGACTGGACCAGACGCTGAAGCGGATCAAGTATCTCGGTACGATCGCCGATCGGGACCGGGTGATCATGAGGGAGTACAGCAAAGCCCTGACAATGCTTGCGGCGCGGCAGATGGAGATCGCAGAGAAAAAAAACGAACTGCTTGCCCGTCAGCGGGTGGTCGCAGCAAAGAAGGCGGAGCTCGAAGCGCGGAAAAAGAAAAAAGCCGTCATCCTTGCGAGCGTGCGGAATGAGAAGGGCCAGTACGAGCAGTCCCTGCGCGAGCTTGAGGAGGCGTCCGCCAGTCTCTGGGCCATGATCAAGAAGGGCGAGCAGGAGAAGAGGGCTGCAAAAGCGCCCCTTCTTGATTCCCGACAAGGTCACGAAACCGCGGAGCGTGACAGGACGCGGCTCCCGTGGCCCCTCGAAGGCCAGGTACTGACAAGGTTCGGCATGCAGCGCCATCCGCAGTTCGGCACCATGGTATATCGCAGGGGGATCGAGATCGAGGCGCATGAGGGGGAATCGGTGCGGGCAGTGCGTGACGGCCAGGTGGCATTCGCGGACTGGTACAAAGGCTACGGTAAACTCCTGATCCTTGACCATGGAAACGGGTTCTATACACTTTACGGCAATCTCTCGCGGATTGACCTGAACAAAGGGGAGCGGGCCGCCGGGGGCCAGGTGATCGGTCTGGCGGGCGACACCGGCAGC
This sequence comes from Nitrospirota bacterium, assembly GCA_023229435.1. Taxonomy (NCBI): domain Bacteria; kingdom Pseudomonadati; phylum Nitrospirota; species Nitrospirota bacterium. Next base: position 21,015 of record JALNZF010000030.1, on the reverse strand, counting down.
CTGAAGGGTTCGAAATTATACTTCGAGATACGCAGGAACGGCGAGGCCCAGGACCCGCTCCAGTGGCTCGCGAAGAAATGACGCAATGACGCACAACAGCGCACAACAGATGTACGGAGAATGACAAATACAGAAGCTCAACGTTTAAATCAAGCTGTAACAAAACCGGTTACCTTAATTTCTGCCTGTATAATTTGACGGGAGAGTTATTATGCAGAACAATCTGGAGGATGATGAAATGATTCGGATCAACAAAAAGAAGTTTTTAATGGCAGCGCTGATCCTTTTGCTGATCGGGGTCGTGATCGGTCAGGGAATGGTCCAGGCCAAGCCCGATACCTATGAGGAGCTGAAAGCCTTCACCCAGGCGCTCGAGCTTGTAAAACGGAACTATGTGGAGGACCCTGATTCCAGGGAATTGATCCAGGGCGCCATCCGGGGCATGGTCTCAAGCCTCGATCCCCATTCGTCCTATATGAACGAACGGTCATTTAAAGAGATGAACCTCGACATCAAGGGCGAGTTCCAGGGCGTTGGGATACAGATCGGGGTCAAGAACCAGCAGCTCACGATCATCGCGCCGATCGATGATACCCCCGGTTTCCGCGCGGGACTCGCTGCCGGGGACAAGATCATGAAGATCAACGATGAATGGACCAAGGACATGACGATCGAGCAGGCCGTGGACAAAATGCGCGGACCCAAAAACACTCAGGTGAGTCTCCTGATCTACCGCGAGGGATGGGACAAACCGAAGGAGTTCAAGATCATGCGCGACGTCATCAAGGTGACGAGCGTGAAGTCCGAGATGCTTGACAACGAGATCGGTTATATCAAAATCATCCAGTTCCAGGGGCAGACCACCGAGGAGCTTGAAAAAGCGTTGAAGAACCTTGAGGCAAAGGGGATCAAGAAACTGGTCCTCGATCTGCGCAATGATCCGGGTGGGCTCCTTGACGCATCTGTGGATGTGAGCGGCAAGTTCCTGCCCAGGGATTCGCTCGTGGTGTATATCCAGGGCAGGCAGAAGTCAGACCGGAAGGACTTTCTCACCAGCGGACCGGAAACACCCCGGGATTTCCCGATGGTCGTGCTCGTGAACACGGGGAGCGCGAGCGCGTCGGAGATCGTTGCGGGCGCGTTGCAGGATTCAAAGCGTGCGGTGATCGTGGGTACTCAGACCTTCGGCAAGGGATCGGTCCAGACTGTATTTCCCCTTGAAGGCGGTGGCGGTGTCCGGCTTACGACTGCCAAATACTACACGCCAAGCGGCCGTTCGATCCAGAACGTGGGCATTACCCCGGACATCGAGGTGAAGTTGCCGACGGTAAAAGAGGCGAAGGAGGGTACTACTGATTCACTGCACGTGGTTGTGCGTGAAAAGGACCTTGATCGCCACTTGAAGAACGACACCGTCGAAGAGGAAAAGAAAAAGGAAAAGGGCACGCCTTCCCTTGAAGACGACTTCTCTATGGAAGTGACGCCGAAAGAAAAAAAGGACGATATCCAGATACAGAAGGCCATCGAGATCTTAAAGCCTGCATTAAAGGCCGAGGACGTATTTAAAAATATCCCGGTTTCGGCTAAAAAGGAAAAATAGAAAAAGATATTACAATAAAAATGCTAACGAATTGAAAAAGCAGGGATATCATCCCTGCTTTTTTTAATATGTTTTAATAATCAGTAATCCTTTGAATTTTCCTTAAAAATGGCTAATATTTGCATAAAATAGCCTATAATTGCTAAATACTAGGTTTGCTTTTTTTTTGACTCAGCCCTATATTAGCACTCGCCTTAAACGAGTGCTAAATTTTCTGCTATAATAAAACTTACAATTCACGAAAGGAGTTGAGCACACATGAGTATTAAATTCAAGCCATTGAAAGACAGGGTGTTCGTAAGCTACACCGCGGAACTGGAGAAGACTGCAGGCGGTCTGTATATTCCCGATTCCGCGAAAGAGAAACCGCAGAGCGGACAGGTTGAGGCCGTGGGTGATGAGGTGAAGTCTCTCAAGGTAGGCAACAAAATCCTCTTTGACCGGTATTCAGGATCGAAGATCAACCTCGACAATGTCGAGTATCTGATCGTCAAGGAAGAGGACGTGCTCGGAATCCTGAGCTAAGTTCCCTGAAGGTTCCCTCACCGGAACATATGATCAATATTATTATGAATTTTTAGGAGGAGATGATATGGCAAAGCAGCTTATGTTCGACCAGGAAGCGCGTGCGGCGATCCTGAAGGGAGTGAACGTTCTTACGGACGCCGTGAAGGCGACGCTTGGTCCCAAGGGCCGGAACGTCATGATCGACAAGAAATTCGGCGCACCGACCATAACCAAGGACGGTGTGACCGTGGCAAAGGAAATTGAGCTGAAGGACCCCTATGAGAACATGGGCGCCCAGCTTGTGCGCGAAGTTGCTTCCAAGACCTCGGACGTGGCCGGTGACGGCACCACGACCGCGACAGTGCTGGCCCAGGCCATCTACCGCGAAGGCATGAAGAACGTGACCGCGGGCGCGAACCCCATGGACCTGAAGCGCGGCATCGAGAAGGCCGTTGAAGCGGTCATCGCGAACCTTAAGAAGAACTCCAAGCTCGTTGTTGACAAGAAGGAAATATCCCAGGTCGGCAGTATTTCCGCGAACAGCGACGCCACCATCGGCGATTTGATCGCCGAGGCAGTGGACAAGGTCGGCAAGGACGGCGTCATCACCGTGGAAGAGGCCAAGAGCATGCTCACCAGCCTCGACGTGGTAGAGGGGATGCAGTTCGACCGCGGATACATCTCGCCCTACTTTGTGACCAATGCCGAGAAGATGGAGGCCGTTCTTGAGAACGCCTACATCCTCCTGTCGGAGAAGAAGATCTCGAGCATGAAGGACCTGCTCCCGATCCTGGAACAGACCGCCAAGATGGGCGCGCCGATGGTGATCGTCGCCGAGGACGTTGAGGGTGAGGCCCTGGCGACCCTGGTGGTGAACAAGCTTCGCGGCACGCTTCAGATCTGCGCCATCAAGGCGCCGGGCTTCGGCGACCGCCGCAAGGCAATGCTCGAAGACCTCGCGATCCTGACCGGTGGACAGGTGATCTCTGAAGACCTCGGCATCAAGCTTGAGAATGTAAAGATCACGGACCTCGGACGGGCAAAGAAGATCACTGTGGACAAGGACAACACCACCATCGTTGAAGGAGCGGGCAAGACCGACGCGATCCAGGGCCGGGTGAAGATGATCAAGGCGCAGATTGCCGAGACGACCTCGGATTACGATAAAGAGAAGCTCCAGGAACGGCTCGCGAAGATCGTGGGCGGCGTCGCGGTCATCAACGTGGGCGCAGCAACCGAAACCGAGATGAAGGAAAAGAAGGCACGGGTCGAGGACGCGCTTCACGCGACCCGCGCAGCCATGGAAGAGGGTATCGTAGCGGGCGGTGGTGTTGCGCTGCTCCGTTGCATCCCGATCCTGGACAAGATGAAGCTCGGTGGTGACGAGCAGATCGGCGTCAATATCGTGAAGAAGGCGCTTGAAGAGCCGATTCGCCAGATCGTGAACAACGCCGGTCTCGAACCGTCGGTAATCGTGGACAAGGTGAAGTCCTCGGACAAGCTGAATTACGGTTTTGACGCACAGAAGGAAGAGTATGTGGACATGCTCCAGGCGGGCATTATCGACCCGACCAAGGTGACCCGGTCCGCGCTTCAGAACGCGGCCTCCGTGGCGAGCCTGATGCTCACGACGGAAGTGATGATCACCGATCTGCCCGAAGAGAAGGGTGGCGGAGGAATGCCCGGCGGCATGGGTGGTATGGGCGGCATGGGCGGCGGAATGTACTAAGCAAATCGTTTCCTTTCACGAGGAAAACACGAAGGCCGGCAGAGAGGAAATCTCTGCCGGCCTTTTTTTATGTGCGCCCAGCATGGGCGCACTCCTGTGGGTGCAAGTCCCACCGTAAGTTGATCACGACGAACGAAGCAAAGCGCAACTGCATGAGGGCGACCGAGTGTGGGAAGGAAGCGCGGAGCGAAGCTGCGAGCTGATGAACAAGAATCGGATAGAAGGCGCTGCCGAGCAGGGCGAGCGGGCATGAAACCGCGAAGCTCTCGTGATCAAGGCGGAGCGGCGTAGATCCGGCGGTTGTGCAGCGAAGGAGTGCGTTCTTACCTGGGGAGATCTCGCCTCATGGCTGAAGGGCCAACGTGGCGACACGGAGCGAGAAGTCAGCAGAGGCCGTAGTAGCTGCCGACAGGGAGCGAAGGGCCGAACGAGAAGGAGTGTTCAAGGGCATTCCGATGGTACACGCAAGGCATCAGAAGTCCGCATTAGCGGAGCGGTCGGGGGAAGCGTCCGGTGAAGCCGGGAGAGAACCTGGCAGTGATGAAGCGTGCACCCCGCGGTATGATCGGAGAACACAGGGTCGGGGTTGCTACAGGCAGCGCTGACGAGAGCGAACCTCTCATAACCTCAACTTCTCGAATCGCCCGGTGCGGACCCGCATGCCGGGTGGTGTGGCAGGGGCGCGGCCGTCAAGGCCGCCCCCTATGCCGATCGAGAAAATGCGTACGACCTTTATGCGAAAGAAGCATCAAGGAGCTTTTCCACCTGCTATCCTTACCAAAAAGCGCCGACAGCCCAGATGCCGGTATGATCCGGAACATTAAGAACAAGATCGGATATGACCCGGCTGGCAGAGCAAAAAAGCATTTGTAGTGTATTTTTGCTTGACATTTTGCAAATTTTGCGCAATTATAAAGAAAAAACTGCAAGAGGTTATCATGTTAATTGAATTTTCAGTAACCAATTTTAGATCAATTAAAGAAAAACAGGTACTTAGCCTGGCAGCTGCGAAGGGTGGGGAATTAGACGAATCCAATACGTTCCCGTCTATTTCCAAGCTGCCTAAGCTTCTTCGCTCTGCCGTTATGTATGGAGCTAACGCTTCTGGTAAAAGCAACACAATCCTTGCGCTTAATATCATGCAGTTCCTCGTCATCCAGTCGTTCTCGTCTATTCAGGAAGGACAGTCGGTCCCTGTTGTACCGTTTCTTTTTGATAGGGAAAGTGCAAAGTCGCCGTCGGAATTTGAAATTACAATCATCAGCGAGGGGAGCCGCTATCAATACGGTTTTTCAGCAACACAACAGCGGATCACCGAAGAGTGGCTCATTGCCTATCCTGAAGGCAAGCCCCAGCGATGGTTTGAACGTATTTTTAACAATAAAACCGGTACGTATGAATGGCAGTTCAGTAGAAATTTCAGCGGCCAGAAGGAAGTCATTAAAACGGCGACCAGATCAAACGCCCTTTTTCTTTCAACCGCAATTCAGCTAAACAACGATCAGTTGAAGCCGGTGTTTAACTGGTTTTCAACCAAACTTGCCATTATTCTACCGGCAACGATTATCAACCTGCAATCTACAATCGATTGCTGTGCGTCTGAAAATGAGAAAAAACACATCATGGCGTTCATGAACGCCGCAGACATCAGCATCGCAAATATCAACCTTGAGAAACAATTGTTCAATGCGAGCATGGTGCCGCCGGTTATTTTTCCGGAACTGCGCGATAAAATGATTAACGACCTGAGCGGCAAGGAACTAACCGCCGTCAAATTTGTTCACAATACAGAGGCGGGCGCCGTCTCTCTCGATCTGGCTGATGAATCACAAGGGACCCAGAAGCTATTTATTTTCTCCGGGCCGTGGCTTGATGTCCTTTCTAATGGGAAGGTGCTTGTTATCGATGAACTGAATACGAGTCTGCATCCGCTTCTCGTACGTCATCTTGTAAGCCTCTTTCACAATTCAAAAACGAACCACCAGAACGCCCAACTGGTAATCACCACGCACGACACTTCTTTGCTTGATCCTGACATCTACCGGCGCGACCAGGTGTGGTTTACCGAAAAAGACGATCATGGGGCGACAAAGCTGTACTCGCTGGTCGAGTTCAACCCCAGGAAGAATGAAGCCTTCGAACGGGGCTATCTCAAGGGGCGATACGGAGCGCTGCCTTTTATCGGAGACTTTGCATTCTGATGGGAACGGATGATCTCTTTCATAAGAAGCGCATCAGGCGAGATCGGGAATTCGATCGTTTGCTCAAAATCCGCGCTTCGAAAGATGTCGTTCTCATAATATGCGAAGGAGAAAAGACCGAGCCGAATTATTTCAAGGGGATCAGAACCATATTGCATCTTAACAAGGAGAATATCGTTATCCATGACCGCAGCAGCGGAAGCGACCCCTTGAGCCTCGTCAACAGCGCCGAAGAAGAGTATCTCAAAGAAATCAAAAGAGACCCTGAAAAACAGGGATATGACCATGTCTTCGTGGTTTTCGACAAAGACACGCACGGCACATACAACGATGCGTTGCAAAAGATGGCCGGTTTGAGTAAAAAACACAAAGGGAAATTCAAGGCAATCGTATCTGTCCCTTGCTTTGAGTTTTGGCTCCTGCTCCATTTCGAATATACGTCCCGGCAGTATGGCGCCTCGGGGAATAATTCTCCCTGCGACAATGTAATTCGAGATTTAAGGGCGTATATCCCCGGCTATGCGAAAGGCAGCGCCGCTGTATTTGGAACGATCTATCCCCGTGTAGATGAGGCAATACAACACGCAGAGCGGTTGGAAAAAAGGCAGGAAGAAGCCGGCACGGATAACCCGTCCACGAAGGTGCATCGGCTGGTGGCGTATCTCCAAGGCCTGAAGGATAAAAGGTGAAGAGAGCATTTGAGGGCATTTCGGGAAATGAGAATTTTCAAGGTAAACCCTGGTTACGCTTATAAAAATTAGGAGAAGCATATGAGTAACGGCATTTCGCTCATACCTGAAGTCCCGGACGAGATAAGGGATGCCGTTAACAATGGCACCCTGGCTGTCTTTATCGGTGCAGGAGTATCGAGGCTTGTAGGCTGCGAAGGTTGGGATGCGCTTGCCAGAAACCTCGTCAATAGGTGTCATAGGGAAGACATTATTAATTTCAGGGAGAGTGAAACCCTTTCTCAGATTCCCGATCATAAGAAAACGATAACGATTTGTTACCACCTCTTCAACAATAATCATCTTGCAGATGTCTTTTATAAAGAGCTAAATATGGCGTTAAAGGAAGGGGCTGATATTGAGACACCCAATATCTATAACGACATCGAGAGATTAAGAGGCTTGTTTATAACCACGAATGCTGATACTCACTTTGACAGGCTATTTAACCCCCCGAATATTCTTTACCAGTCTTCTGACTTTAGCGCGGATAGATTGGACAGCACAAACCTGTACCATATTCACGGTTCTATCAGGGATAGAGAATCTCTGATATTTACGGTCTCCGCATATATGCAAAGGTATACGCAAGAGCCGGAGTTCGGAAGGTTTCTAGGTCGAATATTTCGAGAGTACACCGTTCTTTTCTTGGGTTATGGTGTGTCAGAGTTTGAAATACTGGATTTTATACTCAGGAGTGATCCCAGAAAAAAGCAAGCACTGTCTCCTCGACATTTCATGCTGTCTCCTTTCTACAGTGGCGAAGATAACATTCTTAGTTACGAGCAAGCATACTATAACGACCTTGGGATTAACATTCTGGGTTATGAGAAGGATACTAATGGGTATAGGCAGCTTATAGAGGTTATTAAACACTGGAACGTGGAGATAAACCAAGTTACCGGGTATCTGCATAACGCTTCTCGACTAATTGACGAGGCGGTGGAGTAGATATGTCCACAGATAAAATAATAAATACACTTCAGAGGATAAAAAATGACAAGAGTTTGGAGGATCATTTTTTTCACAAACTTGCTGTAGCCTCTAAGCCACTTGAATGGTTGGTTCCATTACGAGATGCAGGGTATTTCGACCCGGCTAAAAATCCACGCCCCAAGGAGGTTCCAAACAAAAAGGGATACTATATTCTGCATTGGAATATTTTTGATGCACTTGAGAACATGGCAGTAAAAAATGAAGGCTCCCCCAATAATGAAGTTTCCAAAATGCTGCTTGAGATTGTCGATGGAATTATTGCGTATCGTGAAAACGGGAAGAGAATAGACAACTACATAAGCGATTGGAAGCTGTTGCAAATCATATCGCACTTTCCCATCGTGTATATTGGCACACAACATATACAGTTCATTAAGGATGCGCTTCGCCCTAGTGTAGGTACATCGCTACTTGATCATGAAATAGGCAAGCTGTTTCTTCCCAAGTTGATAAAAGAAGAGGCTGCGGAACTGACAATAGGATTGCTCGATGTAATTTTGCATTACAGCAAATCTGATAGGGAACCCATCCGTGAATATATATCAGTTATCGATCCTTATTACCTGAAGGAAGCCTTAGATGATAACAAAAAAGGGATTTCTGAAATCTGCGCTGTTGAAGCTGCTAATGTTGCGATAACCAAGATCAAGGAGATATTGAAGGAGGATGAGTCGCAGTTTAACTATGTGTGGATACCGGCAATTGAAGACCATGAGCAGACGACATTTCCTGATAGATATGAATGCCAGCTTGTTCATTTCGTGAAAGACATGCTTGAGGCATCAGACCCAAAGGAAAGTGAACCTATAGCGAAAAATATGCTCGGTGAGGAGCATGCTATATTTAAGCGTCTGGCATATCATCTGATAAATCATCACTATGATAAATTGTCCCATCTACTTTGGAGCATGCCCTATAATCCGCTTAACAGTTTGACCATCCATGAGCTTTATGAACTGTTCAAAACCCATTGCAAGAGCTTTAACGAAACTCAGATTGAGACTATTCTTAACTGGATTGAAACTCAGGATTTTTATTTCTCAGATGATAAGTCCCGTATCCCTGAAAAAGACAAAGCTTATTATAAAAAGGAGTGGCTGCTTGCCTTGCTCGATACTAACAATGAGGAAGTTAAACGACGCTATGAAGCCTACAATTCCATTAATGATGCAGCAATAGAGCATCCTGGCTTTCATTCCTGGTCATCAGGCGGTGGTTGGATCCAAGATGTTAGTCCAATAGATGAGGATGAGTTTAAGAAAAAGACGAACCATGAAATAGTAGCGTACATTAATTCATATAAAGAAGAAGATGAAATCTCATGGAAGGACTTTGCCAGAATAAATCTTGCAACCTCTATCAGAAAGTTTGTTTCAAATGACCCAGTAAGATTTTCTACGAATTTAGCTCCGTTTCTCTCGGTACCTCGAAAATACCAATACGAATTTCTAAGAGGCTTCGAGGAGGCCTGGAGAAATAATAAGGATTTCGATTGGAATGAGCTGCTACCATTTATGAAGAAGCTAATAGAGGACGGTAGCTTTTGGATTGGAGAAATGAAAGAAGGAAAGTCTGACTATAAACGCTGGATTGCTGACACGATAGCAAACCTCATTTGGGAAGGCACGAAGAATGATAAACATGCCTTCTCTTTAGACCTTTTGCCAATAGCGGAACAAATAATTTTGCTTCTTCTTAAGAATGTCAATCGTGACATGAGCATGATGAGTGACCTTGTAACTTCGGTTCTAAACTCGTCAAAAGGCAAGGTGTTTATAGCAGCAATAAACTACTCGCTCCGTTATGCTCGTCTTTATGGCCAGGGTAAAGAAAATAAATGGATTGAGCCTATAAAGTCGGCTTTCATGGAGCGTCTTGATAAAACGAAAGAAACCGGCATGGAATTTTCTGTGGTTATTGGCTGGCATCTTCCATACTTGAATTACCTCGACAAACAATGGGTAATCGCAAATATAAACAAAATATTTGATATTGAAAGCGAAGAATACTGGCAAGCCGCTTTCACTGGTTACATAATTATGACATCAACAGTGTATGAGGAAATTTATGAACTTGTGCGTGATAATGGTCACTATGAAAGAGGGCTGTCATGCCTATTCGGCGATAAACAAGCATCAGATAAACTTGTGCAACATATAACCATTGGATATCTGGCTGGGTGGAATAACTTGACAGATGTGAACGGATTAATATATAAGCTGATAGTGTCTGGCAACATCAAACACATCTCTCAGGTTGTCAGCTTCATATGGACATTCAGGGACAGGGATGATGAAGAGCTTAGACGCAAGATTAAACCTTTGTGGAAAGCGATAATAGAGAAGGTAGCCCCAAACGTTGAGGAAGATGAATATCGTATCATCGCATCTAATTTAGGAAGATGGCTCTCGCTTGTTGACACGATCGACGATGATGTTTATGAGTGGTTGCAAATTTCTGTGACAGCTATAGAGGAGAATTGGAATTCTGGTTTCTTTATAGAATATCTTCGCAGACACGTTATGAAAACACCTTCTATGGTAGGAAACTTATATCTGAAAATGCTTAATACTGGGACTTATCCAGATTACAAAAAGGAGGATATCATTGCCATTGTTCAGGCTCTCTATGATATAAACGAAAAAGATACGGCTAACAGAATTTGTAATCTTTACCGCTCAAAAGGATTTGAATTCCTGAGTGAAACTTTTGAGAAGCATAATTAACACTAATGCAGACTTCTATCTACAAATTATCCTGCCGCGGGCAAGTTATTTCCGCGCTATGCAAGGTTACCTCGCCCAGGTATTTCGGGCCAAAATCGAAAGTCTATCCTGATTTCGATTATTTTGAAAAAACGGGAGGCTTTGGTTGCTGGTTTTGAAGTGTCAGCTACTCTGGTAAACGGAATTTATGTCCACTGTTGGTCGCATCGGGGGAAAAGCCATAATCAACCACCAGGGAAGTGTCATATCGTTTGCTTCGGTGCGACAATAGCTTTTCCGCCAGCGATCCGGACGCCGAGAATCTGCTCTTGTCCAAGGCGACAAACGTCTCACCGCGTCGGTTTATCACCATCCCGCACGTAAAAACTCCCTTGCAAATAATCCCTGCTTATAGTACTGTGTTCACTCGAAAGGGTTTCCAGGACGGCAATGAAAAAAATACTGATCGCGCGTGAGCTTCACGGTTTATTGGAACAGAATGAAACCTTCTTGAACCGGACGGACCTCAGGGTATTTGTCGCGGCAACGAACGAAGAGGCGCTGAAAATTCATCGCGCAGAGCGGGTGAACCTCATTATCATGCAACTCGATATGCCCGGCATGGCGGGGGAGCAGTTCTGTTCAATGATCAGAGAGAGTGAGGATCTCCGCGCGGTGTCGATGATCATGGTCTGCGCAGACACCCCGGAAGCGATCGATCGGAGCGAGCAATGCAGGGCGAACGCGGTGCTGCTGCAACCGGTCCACCCCTTTGTGCTCATGGTAAAAGCGCAGCAGCTTCTCGATATTGCCGCGAGGGAGATGCTCCGGGTTCTTCTGAGTGCCAGCGTTGACGGCCGCGTCGATGATGAACCGTTCTACGGCCGCGTCAGGAATATCAGCGCCACGGGAATGCTGATAGAATGCGATACGCCTCTTGCGGAGGGCGCCCGGCTGTACTGTATGTTCTACCTCCCCAATGCAAAGAAGATCGAGGTGTCAGGCAAAATCATCAGGTCTCTTGAGCAATTCCCCGGGCACAAAGATCTTCAATACGGACTCATGTTTACGGATATCACCGCCGAGGCCAAACGTCTGCTTACCGCCTATGTCGAACAGTCATCACGCGCAACTGATCCCGGCGGTCCGTAAGCAGAGCGTGCAGATCCATGTTCTGCAAATCCAGGGACAACTCTGGAAATGAAGCATATTGCCTTTGATCCGGTCTAAACATGGAACAACTCCTTTGAAAGGCACTTTTGTGTATGGTGCTGGCGTCTACCCCTCCTGCAATTCTGCAATTTTTTATCACGTCTGAGGTTCTCACGTTGACGCTCCAAATAAAAGGTTTGTCGAAATATTTTACACAAATTTCAATTTAAATGGTTTTTTTATACTTATTATCGTAAATATTTAGTATTATATTGATAACTAAGTTCTATTTATAAATTATCTGTTTGTCGAGAAAACAAACAATACTTTTTTAAATTGCTGCAAAATGCTTAATTTATAATATGTTATAAAAAGGCATTGATATTGCAATATTTAAGAGAATTACATTTTAACTGAACATTAATAAAAGGGGGGACGAGATCTATGAACGAAATAGCGGTAAACACCCGATGGGGAAAGGGGTTTGTTCTTATTGTTGTCTCATGCATGGTGTTCCTTGCCGGTTCGTTTGACGGGAGGACCGGGCATTGGTCATTGCCGGGAATTGCCACGGTTGAAGCGGCTTCCTACTGCGCAGGACAGCCGGATGGCACTCTCTGTGACGACGCCAACCCCTGCACCACGAATGATGCCTGTGCGAGTAACGTGTGCGTGGGAGGGCCTGCGAAGAATTGTGATGATGGAAATGAATGCACAGACGATTCCTGCAACGCGACCACGGGTGCTTGTGAACACACAAGTACCTCCGACGGAACAATCTGCGAAGACAATGACGGTGATTTCTGCACGGGCGTTTGTACCAGCGGGACCTGCGGGAATGGAGTACGGCCCGCGAGCTATTGCCTTGACGATACCGCCTGTACAACTGACACCTGCGATCCGGCAACCGGATGCGTACACACACCCACGGCAATCTGCAGGAACACTCCCGCAAACAACTTTTCGATGTTGGATCCAGGCGGCAATCCTATCGGCGGCACCAATGATGTAGTCTTCACCTGGGATGGGACCTGCAACGACTCAGTGGCGACCGCGGTGGTAAATGCCACGATAAGTTCCAGCGAGACGTTCTTTGGCAACCCCTGGCGTGCCCATGACGTAATGATCTATTGCGAAGGCGGCCCGTATACGATCTATACCGGGTGCGCTGCCGGTGATCCGGGTTGCGGCACCGGGGCGAATTATACCTTTACGGTAGGTTCCGGCCAGCTTGCCGCCCATATGCTTTTTTACTGGAATGGAAATGAGAACATTGATCTGGTCGATGTCTGGCAGCAAGGGACATTCCCGGGGAATTTCTATTCAGGCGCTGATAATGGAGAAGGATGCGTTGTAGGACCTTGCGATGGCGCCAAGAACAGCGCTGCGAAAGTATGGGACCTGGCGTCAACTGACTGGGATCTGAATGGCATCCCCGGCGCCGGCTTCAAGGATGGCCCGTTTATGGGTTTCAACGGAAACTTTAATATTATGAAAATTGTTACTGATAAGTGCGCCGGCATAAACTGCTCTCTTTCCGCCAGTGCCGGCCAATGCCAGGCCGGTGCCTGTGATCCTGCCACGGGCCAGTGTGTTTATACCGCAATTAACGAAGGACTGTCCTGTAACGACAATAGCGCCTGCACCTCAGGAGATGCGTGTGTAAGCGGGGCTTGCACCGGGACCGCGACGAATTGCAATGACGCGAATGCCTGCACAACGGATTCCTGCAACAAGACAACAGGCGTCTGCAGCCACACTGCCAAGACCTGCAATGACTCCAATGCCTGCACAACAGATACCTGTGATACTGTCACGGGCAGCTGTGTATACACTCCAAAAGCTGATGGAACCGCCTGCACCCAACCCATATTTGGGGGAGGCTGTATGATAGGCACTACCTGTATAAGCGGAGTTTGCGGAACACCCAAAGACTGCAGTGACGGGAACCTCTGCACAGTTGATACCTGCGGTTTTGGCGCCTGCGGCCACACCGCGGTTGCCTGCACGGACAATCCTGCCTGTATCCTTCCTTCCTGCGACGCAGGCACCGGCAGCTGTGTGTTCACCCCCAAGGATTGCGGTGACAGCAACGCATGCACAGACGATACCTGCGAAGCGGCAACAGGCGCCTGCATCAACGCAGCCCTTGTCATCGATGACCTTGATGCGTGCACAGCGGATTCGTGCGATATCGTGACAGGAGTCGCCCACACGCCGATTATCTGCGATGACGGCAGTGTCTGCACCACCGACAGCTGCGACCCGGCAACCGGCTGCGTGTTCACCCCGATCAGCTGCAATGACAACAACGCCTGCACCACTGAATCGTGCGATCCGGCAGCCGGCTGCGTCTATGCTTTGATCAGCTGCAACGATGGCAATGCCTGCACAGCGGATTCCTGCGATCCGGCGAGCGGCTGCGTCAACACGGCGATCAGCTGCGATGACGGCAATGTGTGCACCACCGACTCGTGCAATCCCGCAACCGGCTGCGTCAACACCGCGATCAACTGCACTGACAATAATGCCTGCACGATCGATTCCTGCAACCCGACAACCGGGTGTGCATACTCGCCGCTTCCCGTTTTCAGCGACAACAATCCGTGTACAGACGATTCCTGTGATCCGGCAACAGGTGCTCCTGTATATACCAGCAACACGTCGCTGTGCAATGATGGTCTCTTCTGCACATCGAACGACACCTGTTCCAACGGCGTCTGCGTTGGCGGAGCCGATCCTTGTACAGGAAACACGGCTTGCAATGAGGCCACCGATCATTGCGACACTGTCTGTCAAAAGACCGCCCTCATCCGTGGCGGAGGACAGAGCCCGAACAACGTGGATCTGCAGATACAAACTTTGTTCACGGTGACCAATGATGGTTGTGTTCTTGGTTCCACAACAGGCACGGTAACCGTTAGTGTCGGCTCGGTAGTCTCGGTCGACTGCCATCAGGGGAAAGGACCGAATGCCACAAGCGGAACATGGAACGGCGTTGCCATTCCAAAGGATACACCCTTGAGCATAGTATGTCCGACCGTAGGAGAGGCGGGCAAACTGGTTATTACCAACAAGGACGCGGCAGGCGGTAAAGACACGGACCGCGTGACCATCCTGGTTCAGTAACGACGCAGCAATTGGTTCGTTTCATTCAAAAGGCAGCGCCTCGTGATAAGGCGCTGCCTTTCTTCTCGAAGCGATTCTTTAAGCAGCCCGCGGAGAAGTGCATGCTTCATAGAAAAACAATCACGTTACAATAAAAAATAAAAGGAGAACATGATAATGAACAACAGAACACGAACTGCTCGATGGGGGAAGCGGCTTGTCATTATTGCCTCACTGGCACTGTGTGTTGGCATGGGTACAACGCAGGCTCTCGCCGCAGTAGATACAACCAGCAATAATTTCACCATGATCGCACCAGACGGCGGCATAACGGGCGGCACCAACGACGTCTATTTCACCTGGGACGGGACCAAGTTGACCTCCGTTACACCCTCCGGCCAGGTCCCGAATGCAACCATCTCTTCGGAAACACCGTTCTTTGGTGTTCCGTGGACGGCACATGATGTGGCCATTTATGGATCGGGTATCTACACGGTTTACACAGACTGCGATGCGGGAAGCCCGGGCTGTGGAGCGGGCACCCCGATCACCTTTACCGTTGGCTCGGGACAGCTTGGCGTTCACATGCTTTTTGACTGGGGCGGCAACGGCAACATCGATGTAGTGGATCTATGGGTACCGGCAGCCGCATTTGCCCCCTCACCCCTGTATGCCGGGCCGGACGGCGGCACTAATCCGGCTGACAAGGTTTGGGACTGGATGTCAAGTGACTGGGATGGGGACGGCTATAACGGTTATGGCATGGTGGACGGACCGTTTGCCGCGTTCAATGCCAACTTCAATATGATGGGAGTTATTATCTGCGCCTGTGATGATGGGGACCCTTGCACAACTGATTCCTGTGATCTCGGAACCGGTAGTTGTGTATACACAAATGCACCCGACAATACCAGCTGCAATGATGGAGATTACAATGAATGCACACTGGGAGTATGTTTAAGCGGTATCTGCCAGCCCGGTCTATCCCTGGATTGCAATGACAATAATCTTTGTACAACGGACAACTGTGATCCTGAAATGGGTTGTTACTATACTGCCAAAACCTGTAATGATGCAAATGGCTGCACAACTGATTCCTGCGATCCTGCCACCGGCAATTGTGTATACGCCAATAATGCCAATCCCTGTATTTTAGACGGCGTCTCCTGCATGCAAGGCGCCTGTTCTGGCGGGAACTGCGCGCTGGGAGCAACGCGTCGGATGTGCGATGACAATAATTCCTGCACAGATGATTCCTGTGATGATGCCACGTTCCACTGTGTCAATACCAACAAGGCGGACCTGACGTCCTGTGATGACAGCAATGCATGTACCCTGAACGACCTGTGTACAGCAGGGTCCTGTGCCGGAACACCCACGGAGGACTGCATGGTCCATGGAAGACTTATGGTTGAAGCGGGGTCCTACTTTTGTATGGGAGCTGCTTATCCCTCCGGGAATTGTGTCGCATTAACGGCCGGTGTCGATGGCGGGGTAGTGCTCGGTGAATACCAGCGGGGGCAATTTGATGTTGTTGACCCGGCAAAGCCTGATGTATGCGGCAACAATGCGGGAAGCGGCATTGGAACAGGTTACGGCCTTACTGATATTGGCGGCCCTCAAGCGATAGCACAGCCGTTCGGTTTCTTTGGAAGCCCAACGTACATCAGCACCAACCCTGTCAGTTGGCAGGCATGCAATGCTCATCCTGTCTCATCAGCACAGACCGGCGCCATAATCCCTGCGAATGGATGTTTGAAAATTACCGCTGATATGAGCGCATGGGAGGTCTATTGGAACGGTTCTGTGTTTGAACAGGGGCCAAGAAAGACAGCCGGGGTGCCGTTGAATGCCACGGGCAGGCTTTGCCCTGACAACACCTATCGATTGACCTGGCCGGCCCTGATCGTCGGCGGTCCGTTTAGCGGCGTTACCGGGTACTGGTTGCTGGTGGGTCATCATATTCAGTGCGATGTTTCAACGTGCGATGATGGGAATGTCTGCACCGATGATTCGTTTGATGCGGAGAACTGCCTGTGTGTGCACGGTAATAATACAGCGTCGTGCAGTGATGGGAATGCCTGCACCACAGGGGATGCCTGTTCAGCCGGAATTTGCGGGATGCTGACGAATTGCGACGACGGGAATCTCTGTACAACTGATTCGTGTGATCCGGCGAGCGGCAATTGTAGCCATACCTTCAACACCGACGGCTGTGATGATCTCGATGCCTGTACCGTGAACGATACCTGTTCCGGTGGAGTCTGCGCCGGGACAGCCGCGAATTGCGATGATGCTGATGACTGCACAGCCGACAGCTGTGATCCTGCGACCGGTTGTGTGCACACCAGCAATGCAGCGTCCTGTGATGATAACAATACCTGTACAACGGGTGATATTTGTTCCAATGGAGTCTGTGCTGGAACCCCGATCATCTGCGATGACGGCAATGTGTGCACCACCGACTCGTGCAATCCCGCAACCGGCTGCGTCAACACCGCGATCAACTGCACTGACAATAATGCCTGCACGATCGATTCCTGCAACCCGACAACCGGGTGTGCATACTCGCCGCTTCCCGTTTTCAGCGACAACAATCCGTGTACAGACGATTCCTGTGATCCGGCAACAGGTGCTCCTGTATATACCAGCAACACGTCGCTGTGCAATGATGGTCTCTTCTGCACATCGAACGACACCTGTTCCAACGGCGTCTGCGTTGGCGGAGCCGATCCTTGTACAGGAAACACGGCTTGCAATGAGGCCACCGATCATTGCGACACTGTCTGTCAAAAGACCGCCCTCATCCGTGGCGGAGGACAGAGCCCGAACAACGTGGATCTGCAGATACAAACTTTGTTCACGGTGACCAATGATGGTTGTGTTCTTGGTTCCACAACAGGCACGGTAACCGTTAGTGTCGGTTCGGTTGTTTCGGTCGACTGCCATCAGGGGAAAGGACCGAATGCCACAAGCGGAACATGGAACGGCGTTGCCATTCCAAAGGATACACCCTTGAGCATAGTATGTCCGACCGTAGGAGAGGCTGGCAAACTGGTTATTACCAACAAGGACGCGGCAGGCGGTAAAGACACGGACCGCGTGACCATCCTGGTTCAGTAACGACGCAGCAATAGGTTGGTTTCATTACATTGTAACATTGCCGCGGGCAATCATCCAACAGCAGCTGATTTCACCGTGACCGTTGTAAAGGCGGTTGATGTCAACGGGACTTCGATCGCCGTGACGGTAGGGAATACCGTGGACATACAGTAAATCAGCGAACTGCCGTTCAATACCCATTATGGTGCTTCGACTGGGCTCGGCAGGGTGTTCAGCGCGAACGGAAATTCAATGACTGCAATATAAGCACGGATCACTCTGGGTTTGTCGTGGGGCGCGAGTTATTTGTGCAATTGGTTCACAGGTAATTAATAAGGCCGAAGGGATCATTCTCCTTCGGCTTTATTGCATCATTCAGGTATTTCTTCCGCTAACTTTTCAATATCTTCTCCGCCGCGATCTGCGCTTCGTGCACGCAGTCGCCGATACCGATTCCCTTGTATGAGCAGCCGATGAGATGAAGTCCCGGATGTGTCGCAATCATCCTGTCCAGGACCGCGATCTGCTCAAGATGTCCGACCGTATATTTCGGCATCCCCTTATACCAGCGGTAGACTTTTGAGAACCGGGCATTCGCCTTGATGCCGAGGACTGTGTCCAGCTCCTCGAGCACCATCTTGACCATGCCCGCGTCATCGAGTTCATGCACCAGCTCTTCGTGGTGGCCGCCGCCGACGAAGACGCGGATCATGATCGTGTCGTCGGGAGCGCGGTAGGACCACTTGATCGAACTGTAGGTGGCCGCGTTGATCCGCCTGCCCTCGACACGGGGGACGATGAAGCCGAAGCCTCTGAGCGGGACCCTCACGTCTTCCTTCTTGAACACGATCGAGACCGTGGCTGACGAGGACCATTCGGTTTTGTTCATCTGCGCAGCGAGGCTTGTGTCGAATCCCCTGACCATCTCCGCGGAGTCATACGCGGCCGAGGCCATCATGACGTGTTCCGCTTCGAGCGTCCCGCCATTTTCAAGAATCACCGCATATCCCTTGCCCTTCGGCTCAACAGCCCTGACCCCTGCGTTCAGCCTGATCGATTCCCGGCCAAGAAGGTCCGCGCAGGCCTGCGGCAGGGCCTGCATGCCGTTCCTGAAGCTCATGAAGTAGGTCATCTTCGGCGCGTCATGCCCGGGACGTGGCGGCCCGCTGAGGGTTGCATGAGGACGGCTCTTCATGGCAGCGATCATGCCGAGAATAAGACTGCCGCTCTTCTGCTCCATATGCACGAAACGCGGGAATGTCGCGAGGACGCTCATGTTGTCAGGATTCGAAGTATGGATGCCGGCGACGAGAGGCTCGGCGATCTTTTCAAGACATTCACGGCCGAGCCTGCGCGTCACAAAGCTTGCAAGGCTTTCGTCGTCACGCGATCTTCGTTTCGGGATGAACAATTCCATGCCCATGCGGACCTTGCCGGGCCACGAGATGAGGTGAGATTTTGCCATGGGCCAGAACGAGGTCGGGACCATGAGCATTACGCCCTCGGGCAGGGAGTGGAGCTTTTTGCGTGAGTAGATGAATGTTCCCTTGAACTGGTCATTCGAGGGGAGCATCTCGGGCTCGAGACTGAGATGACGCGCGAGGTTTACGGTCCATATCTTCTCCGGAAGAAAACTGTCAGGCCCCCCCTCGATGAGAAAATTATCATGCTTCTCGGTCAGTATCTTCCCGCCGATGCGATTGTTCTTTTCGAGCAGCAGGACGTCCATGGTCTTGCTGTAGGCCTTGGCCCCGGATTTGAGGTGGACGGCAGCCGCCAGGCCGGCGATGCCCCCGCCTATAATGATGACTTTCGGCATGTATATCCTTTTTTTACCATAAAGACCCCAAGACACAAAGAAAAAATACAGCAACTGTTCAAGTCAAAATATTATCCGCAGATTACGCAGATTTCACAGATTAATGAAACCCGAATTGTGTTTTAAAATCTGCGTCCATCTGCGAAATCTGCGGATAAAGGTTTTTCTCTGATGTAACGCTTTGTTAGTTCAGATGCGCTGAATAGTTACAAAAGACGTACACTTGTTTTGCGTCGCTTCTTCGCGGTGATGACGTTAGTATACTGCTTTTCTTACAATATCCGCCAGGGCTTTGATAAAGAGCGGCGAGGTGTTCAGCGACTCCGCACGTTCAAAGGTGAGACCCAGTTTTTCGGCGTGAGCCCGGTGCACGATATCAATATCATACAAGGTCTCCATGTGGTCGCAGGTGAACCCGATGGGCACTTCGAGCACGGCTGCGCAACCTTCTTGGGCGATGCTGTCCAGCGTGGGCTCCACCTCGGGTTGAAGCCACGGTTCGGTCGCCCGCGCACCCTTGCTCTGCCAGGCAATACGCCAGTTTTTTATTCCGCTCTGGTTGACGACGAGGCTGACGGTTTCTTCAACCTGTTTCCGGTAGGGGTCGCCTGCGTTGATGTAGCGAACGGGAATGCTGTGGCTCGTGAAGATGATCGCGACCCGGTCCCGCTGAGCTTCTGGAAATCCGGCAAGTCCTGCCCGGACCTTTTCAGCCCACGAGTTGATGAAGAGGGGATTGTCATGCCAGCTCGGGATAAAGAGCGGGCAGGTTTCTCCGCTTCCCAGTCCTTCACAGGCGCTCTTGTACGCGCCGGTCGTGACCTCCGTTGCAAAGGGCGACAGGGAGAGTGCGATGACGCGTCGCGCGCCGTCTGTGATGGCCCGATCGAAGGAGTCGGCTACCGTCGGCTTTGAGTACCGGAAACCTTCATATACGCGATAGTTTCCGCCGAGTTCTTTTTCAAGCGCGTTGGCCTGGATCTTTACCATCCCGGGGAGCGGCGATCTGCCGCCGATGAGCTTATAGCGCTCGATAACGGCCTGCACAACGGGAGGCGGCGCAGGTCTTCCCATGAAGGCGGTCATGAATGGTCCGACCTCGTCGAGAGACCGGGGTCCGCCAAGGGCGATGAGTATGATTGCCGTGTGATTGGACATGGTAAAAGCTGGGGTCAGGGTACAGGGTCCGGGGTCCGGTGTCCGGGAAATTCTTTAACCCTGAACCCTGGCTACTGGACCCTTGACCCTGATATGGTTGACAGTTGTCAAGGAAAAAACAGTTTCCCCGCCCCTCCGTACAAAAGGGATGATATCAGTTATTGCTCCAGGGCATAACCAGAGACGGGACCTATCGGCGACGATTGATCA
>JALNZF010000029.1 GCA_023229435.1 Nitrospirota bacterium | reverse complement strand
TCTTAAAGCCGTCCTCCCCTGGCTCCTTTTTCTATCACTGTTCCCGCTCCTCGGATTCCTGACAGGACGGTTCTTCTGCGGCTGGCTCTGTCCCGAGGGCGCGCTCTTCGAGTTTGCGGACTTTCTGACGCTCAAGATCCTCGGCAGGAGAAGCCTGTATGGAAGATCGGTGAATGACCCAATTGTTCCGCTTAACAACAGGCTCCGCTATGGTATCCTTGCGCTCCTGAGCATCATCGTGATTCCCCTTCTGAACGGTATAATGCTTACCGGCTACCTTGTTGCCCCAAAAACCATTTGGAACCAGATCGTGACCTGGAATTTCACGTTCGGCGTCAAGGCCGGGATCATCGGCGTGGCGAGCTACATGCTGATCACCTCGATCCTTGTGCGCCACTTCCTCTGCAGGTTTGTTTGCGCGGCGGGGCTCATGCAGATGCTTTTCGGATGGATCAGCCCGGTATCACTCAGGCTCAGGATGGACACGGCGAGAATGTCAGCATGCACGGATTGCAAGGGCTGCGACCGCGCGTGTTTCATGAACGTGATCCCGAGAAAGAACAAGCGGGACATCTCATGCGTTAACTGCGGGGCCTGCATCCAGGCGTGCAATAAGGAACTGGGGGCGGGAAATGGTCTGTTCCATCTCGGATTTGGTCAGGAATGCGCGCTGCCTCAGGATAATTGCAAGAAGCCGGCGTCCACTGTATGTGCTGAGCAGTCAACTAATGCAAATGCACAAAATATTGTTACCTGTAGGGCAAGGCTTTAGCCTTGCTTTAAGCAACCCTGAAGGGTTGCCCTACAAATGATATAACAACAATTATTGCGTTTGTTATATTTTTCACGTGAGCCCGTCGAAGAGAAGGAAGGTTAATTCTTTTCTAATATTCACAACCAGTACTCCGGATATTTTCTGTTCTTTGAGAGGTTGTTCACGATCAGGGCGACGATCAGCAGAATAGCGGCTCCTGCTCCGGCAGGGACGAAGGCGTAGAGATACCCGAGACTATGGATCTTTGCGCCACCGATGACCGCGATCAGCGCAGTCGCGCCGCCGGGCGGGTGGAGCGTCTTCGTGGCGAGCATGGCGACGATGGCAAGAGAAACCGCCAGGGCCGCCGCGATCCAGATTGTCTCTCCGGCAAGTTGATAGCAGGCCACTCCCACGAGGCCTGATATGACATGGCCGCCAATGAGATTGCGCGGCTGGGCCAGGGGACTCTTGATCGCGCCATAGACCAGAACTGCCGAAGCGCCAAATGACCCGATGAGAAGCGTCATATCCCGGGGTTCGAAATACTTCGCGGAAAGATAACCACAGGTCCCGATCCCGATCATTGCGCCGAGCCAGGACCAGACGAGTTCCATTCCTGCGATCCCCGGAGGGCTCTTTGCCCCGCCTTTCATTTTTATAAGATATTCCGAAATGGTCATAATTATGTTCACTGTACAGGATACTATAGCAAACGCAATAATTATTGTTGTTATATCATTTGTAGGGCAACCCTTCAGGGTTGCTTAAAGCAAGGCTAAAGCCTTGCCCTACAGGCAACAATATTTTATGCGTTTGCATTAGATAGCAGATAACGTCACCCTCTCCTGACACTCAACCCTTCTTCCCTATCGCCCGCACAATGTCCGCGCGGGAAACAATGCCGAGAAGCTTCCCTTCATTATCAACGACCGGCATCCTCTTGATCCTCCGCTCGTCAAGGATTTTAGCCACCTCTACAACCCGGTCATTTTCCTTGCTGGTAACCGGAGGAAAGCTCATGACATCCTCGACCTTATTTCCACCGGAACGGGCGGGCACGGGTTCGCCGAGGATAGTGCGCAAAATGTCCTTGAACGTGTGTTCCTTCTTCATGCCCGCAAGCGTCAGAACGTCCGCCTCGCTGACGACGCCGATCACGCGGTTGTTGTCGTCGACAACGGGCATGCCGCTGATGCTGTTATCCGATAAAAGTCGCGCGGCCTCGTGCAAGTCGGCGTTTCTCTTAACGCTTACCACGGTCGTCGTCATAATGTCCTTCACCGGGACCTGTGAGGCGATCCGCTCCCGCGCATGCCGGAGGGCGATCTCATAGATTTTTTTGAGATCCTCCTCGGTGACATCCATATAAGCTTTCATCTCTTTGAGCGCCGCCCTCAGGTCGTCTTCCGAGGGAGGTGAACAGACATTTCGGGTATCCATAATTCTCCTCTCATGCAAGATGAGATCAGTTGATCATAGTATATCGTCAAAGGATAACAAAGGGTATGACGCAGGTCATACCTTATTTATCCTTACTCTCGGTTTTTACTACGAGCCAGTACACCAGACCGATGACCAGAATAGCCGCGATCAGATAGTAGATCGATTCGGGACGGTCATGCTTGAGTGTGGCGATCATCGTCTCCCGGATCATCGTTACAAGTGCCACGCCGATGAACACGCTGATATGGAATTTCCCTCCCTTAAGGTGGGATATCTCGGTGTTCATGAGCTCGATCAGCAGCCAAAGGATGAGCATGGACCCAAGGGCGGAGATGATGCCCCGCTCGAGATCGCCCGCGATAAGATGTCCCACGTCAATGACAAATAATCCGACCACGCCGAGCGTCAGGCCGATAAGCGCGAGAACAAGGATGAGGTTCATGGATTGAGAGAAGCGCTCCGCGAAAGCGATGAGAGAACTCTTTACCTTGTACGCCGGAGAATAGATCCGCAACTCTTCCTCGATATAGGCCGTTGTAATCACGTCCAGGCTGATGTCGAGGATCTTGCCCACGGAAATAATTTTGTTGGTCGCCTCGACCTTGTTCTCCTCGTTCTTCTGGATAATGCCTATACAGGCGTTCTTCACGAGATTCACTGCGCGGTTCATGTAGTGGGCGTCGACGTTATGTTTGACGTGCGTCAATCCGATGCGAATAAGTTTCTCGTAGAACCGGTTGTCGTACGTTCCTGAAAAAAGTTCACTGAACCAGACCTTCTGTGCGCTGAAAACGTGATTCTGCCTTGATTTTTCGGTAAAGAATTGGGCCGCGCCCCTGGTCCCCATGATCCAGAGGCCGAGCGTGCTCATGATCTCCTCTCCGTGTTCCTCCATAAGCGGCCGCATCTGCGCGAGTCGCTGCTCGTCTTCTTCCATGAACCGGTAATCGTGTTTGATGTCCCTGAATGATCTCATATCCCTCCCGCTTCCTCCCGGGCAAGAATGGTTCTCTCTTCTCGAAAAGCAATCATGTATGATCTTCTTTCATGGGATACTCCGGATACAGCTTCTTCATGCACTCGGGGCAGATGCTGTGGCTGAATTCCGCCAGCGAATGCTCACTGACATAGGCCTCCACCTGGGTCCAGTATCCCTTGTCATCACGCACCTTCTTGCAGGAAGCACAAATGGGGATAAACCCTCTCAAGGTCTTGACCTTCTCAAGGGCCTCCTGAAGTTGAACAACCAGCTTCTCCCGCTCCGCTTCCGCCTGCTTGCGCTCGGTGATGTCTCTTTGAACAGACATGAGAGAGGTGATTTTCCCCTCTCTGTCGCGCAAAGCGATAGCCCGGCAATCCATGACGCGGACACTCCCGTCCTTCAATACGGACTCGATCTCAACCCTGCATGAACCGAGCTCCATGAGAACGGGAAAATGCTTTTCGAATATTTTTTGAGATGATGGTGTGAGAAATTCGTTTATTCCATGGCCGATAAGTTCACGTTTGCGGTAGCCCGACCCGGAAACTGAAGCCTGATTTGTCTGGATGATCACGCCGTTCGTGTCCAGAATAAGGATAAAATCGGGCGAGACATCGAACAGGGACCTCAGCCTTTTCTCGCTGATGCGCGAAGTTTTGAGATGCATTGTCAGTATTACAAAGAGAACAGCGGTCAGCAACGCGGTAATTCCACCGACAATCAGATGCTCTTCGTGAAAATAGGGGATTTCGGGATGAAAAATAAGGTCGATCAGGGCGCCGAGATTGGCTATGAGCAAGATGACTGCCGCGGCAAATACAACTTTTGAACCAGATAGTTCTGGCCAAACAGTACTGAGATATTTGGCAACGGTAGGTGTCATTGTCTCACCTCACGGCGTGGAGCTGTTGAAAAGCGGAAATCTGGATTTCAAGGGAGGATGCAAGCGCTGCAACCTATAGCAAACGCAATAATTGTTGTTATATCATTTGTAGGGCAACCCTTCAGGGTTGCTTAAAGCAAGGCTAAAGCCTTGCCCTACAGGTAACAATATTTTATGCGTTTGTATTAGTATATCAGAAACAAGCTGCAATTGTGGAGACAGGGGGCGGGGTATCTTCAGACAGGATCTTCAGTACCGGCGTAACATCGCCTTTTCGAGCGCTGCATTGGAGGTCATGACCACCGCCCCCCATGGTATCGCAATGGTACCTCGCAATGAACGGCGCTACCCGGAACATTACCGCAAGCAGGGACAGAAAGACCGTCCCGCTGAATAGGCGACGACATGCCTGGCATCTTTCCGCATAGTGAGCGCACGTGATCGTGAACGATGTCAACCATTTTTTACTGCGGGGAGATATATGGAAAAGGTCGTCCCTTCTCCGACTTGAGACTCAACGGTCATAAGTCCGTCATGCCTTTTGATGATGGAATAACAGACTGCGAGACCGAGCCCCAGGCCCTTCTGGCTATACGTGTCCTTGGTTGAATAATAGGGGTCGAATATCTTCGCCAGGTTTTCAGCAGGTATGCCGGCGCCGGTATCCCGGATCGATATCTTCAAGTAGTCTCCTTCTCGAATCGGATAACTGTCTTGCGCTGAAATGCGCAAATTCTCCCCGCGAACCGTGAGCGCTCCGCCGTTCGGCATCGCCTCTTTTGCATTGATGATGAGATTATTAACGACCTGCTTCATCTGTCCCTCATCAATTGCAACGCGATACAGGTCATCCGGAAAATGAAACTCCGCTTTGATCTTTGAGTCTTTCAGCATGATGCTGATCGTATTCACCAGCAATTCCGACAGGGATATTATTTTTTTCAACGGATCTCCGCCGGTGGCGAAGGTGATCAGGCGCCTGCTGAGCTCACTGGCGATTCCGCAGACATTCTCCGCGTCATCAAGTCTGCCATAGGCCTTATCATCGGGCTGCATCGACATTTTTGTGACTGCGATGTTGCCGATGATCACGTTCAACAGGTTATTAAAATCATGGGCAATGCCTCCCGCAAGGAAGCCGATCGACTCGAGCATGTGGCCCTTCAGGCGCTCCTCCTCCGCTTTCTTTCTTTCGGTGAGGTCCACCATGATCGAGGCGTAGTTCGTTATTTTGTGCTCCTTGTCCCTGATCGCCACTGCGGTCAGTTCCACCGGTATCTTTCTCCCGTCTTTGGTGAGCCGAATTGATTCATATCCTGAAAAGAACTCCTGCTGATTCAAGATGTTCATGCAGTGCCCCAATTCCTGCTGGGCGATGTCCTGCGGGATGGCGTCTGTTATGGGCTTGCCGATGATTTCTTCAGCCCTGTATCCCAGCATCTGCTCGGCCCCGCGGTTCCAGACGATGGTGTTGCCCAGCTTGTCAATCGCGCATACCGCGTCGGGGAGATTTTGAATGATGGACGCGAGCAAGCGTTCATTCTCCTCCGCTTTTTTCCGTTCCGTAATCTCCTCGAAGATGTCCATGGAAGCCGTGATATTGCCGTCGGCATCATAGATCGGCGCCGTTGAAAGAGCGACATCGATCACGACCTCATCCCTCCTCAAGCGCTGCGTTTCTATTGATTTGAACGTCCGACCTTCGAATATTTTTCTGCGGTACTCCCGGAACTCCTTCTGTTTGTCATCGGGAATGAAGGGGAGTGGTCCGCCGAGCACCTCTTTTTCTGTCCAGCCAAAGACCTGTTCTGAGGCCGGATTCCACAAGATACACGATCCATCAGAATCCATGATCGTTATCGCCAGGGGTGATGCATTGATCAGCGCCTGGAGCCGGTGGTTGGTGCTCTGGAACTCTTTCTCGATCAGCTGGCGTTTCTTGATCTCATTGCTCGCTTGTTTGTACAGGATAATGCTGATGAGCCCGATAATGGCGCTCCCCAACATGATGATAAAGCCGATATTCCTGGATTTCAACCCGGATATTTGCAGGCTGACCAGTTCGAGATCGTGTAAATAGATGATCTCCCAGCCGGGAGAACTCATGATCGGGGCGCGATGGATTCGGTACCGGTTCCCCGCGGTATCAAAGGCGTTTTGCTCATCTGATCTTTCCATACCGGTCCATGCCGGAGACGCCTTTCCGAACTGCTGTGAAGCAGCGATATCGGACAGCGACTGTTGGGACGTTTTCCAGAGCATGTGATAAAGCCAGTCCGCATGGCTTGAAGCGAATATCACTCCATGAGGATCTACCATCACGACCGCCCCGTCATGCTTTCCGCCTATCTCTTTTTCAACCGCATCAATGGATGCTTTGACCACCACGATACCCGCGGGGACCGTTTGTCCTTTCGTATACATCGGATGGCTGAAATATACTCCCCGCTTTCCCGAAGTAACTCCCAAAGCCATATACACCGAGGGATCGCCTGCCATCGCCTGTTTAAAATAGGGGCGGAATGCGTAATTTTTCCCAACAAAGCTCTCGGTCGTATCGCGGTTGGAGGAAGCGATGGTCGTTCCGGAACGGTCGATCAGGTAACAAACATCAACGGCGAGGGCCTTTTGAAAATGATCGAGGACCGTATTTGCATCCCGAAGCGCGTCTGGACGGACCGTTTCAAGTGCCTTCCGCAGGTCCTTGATGCCTGACAGTGAATGAGTGATCTTTTTGTAGTCAGACAGGTAAAGGCTTATCCGGTTCGCGATCTCCGCTACCGCCGTATCGGCGTTTTTATAGTGCTCCAGGACGGAACTTTCCTTAAGCGAGGAATAGAAGAGGTATCCGCCTATTGATGCCGTCAGAAAAGCCAATAAAGCAAAGATTATGATGATGGTGCGTATTTTCAGTTGGCCCTTATCCATGTTCTTGATCACTCTCCTGAATGCCGAACCGGATACCCGGTTTTTTGAAATATATCATATTTTTGGGCTGAAATCCGGGTCCGGGCGGTTTTTTTTAACCAAGCCTTTTTCTGAACCGAAGCGAACTCAGGGTGAAGACGGCGGCGCCGAGCATGAACAGTGAAAGCATCTGCGGCCAGAGGATGCTGAATCCGTTCCCCTTCAGGAATATCCCGCGGATAATGACGAGGAAATACCGGAGGGGGTTGGCAAACGTAAGGTATTGGAAGATGACCGGCATGTTCTCGATGGGGAACATGAATCCCGACAAAAGGATCGCGGGCATAAAGAACAGGAAGGTGGCCATGAGCGCCTGCTGCTGCGTTTTCGCTACGGTTGAGACGAAAAGACCGATGCCGAGCACGGACAAAAGATAAATAGCGGTTGACAGGGGAAGAAGCCATAAGGGGCCATTGATGGGAATATTGAAGATCACCACTCCGAGGACCGTTATAAAGATCATGTCAAAAAAAGCGATCAGGGCAAACGGGATGGTCTTCCCCATTATCATTTCCACCGGCTTGAGCGGGGTAACCATGAGCTGTTCCATGGTCCCCATCTCCCGCTCGCGCACCACGGCCATGGACGTCAGCAGGAGCGAAGTCAGCATGATCACGATTGCGATGACGCCCGGCACGTTGTAGTTCTTGCTCTTCAGCTCGGGATTGTACCACGCTCTCTGCCGCACGTCGATCCGGGCCGGCGAGTGTGCGTCAGGGTCCGCACTGTCCTGAGCATATTTTTTGATGATCCTGCCTGCATAATCCACGGCAACCATGGTGGTGTTGGAATCCGTGCCGTCGGCGAGCACCTGGATGGAAGCGGGGATTTTCCTCTTCAGATCGGCGGAAAATCCACGATTGATCTGAAGGGCTATGGACACCGATGACCGGTCCAGCAATTCCCGGACCGCGCCGGGACTTGACGGCGTGGCCAGAACGGTGAAATAGCCCGAGGACGCAAACCGTCTTACGAGTTCCCTGCTTTCATATGAATTATCCAGGTCGATGACGGCGGTCGGGATATTGTTCACATCGGTCGTCACGGCAAACCCGAATACCAGCGTCTGGAGGACCGGCACCACAAAGATGATCGCCTTCATCCGCTTGTCCCGCAGGACCTGGATGAACTCTTTGATCACCATCTGTTTTATGCGCTCGAAACTTTTTTTCATTTTTTTTCGTTCTGCCCCCTGACCCCTGTACCCCGCACCCTGATGCTTTAACTTTGCACTCCGAACTGGTTCGACTCATGCTCACCATCATGAGCGACAGTCGAATGATCCCCACTCCGAACGACTCGGCTGAGCTCGTCGAAGTCTCCGAACTGTACTTACACCATCTTCTTCCTGAATTTTCTGTTCGCTGCCATGAAGACGATCACGCCAAAGAACAGGAGAAATATCGCGTCTACCACGAGGATCCTCACCGGGTTCCCTTTCAGAAAGATCCCCTTCAGCACCGTCACGAAGTAGCGTGCCGGGATCAGGCGGGATAACAGTTGAAGCGGCATCGGCATGTTGGAGATGGCGAACATGAAGCCCGACAGGAGGAACGCCGGAAGAAAGGTCGCCACCATCGCGATCTGGCTTGCGACGAGCTGGGATTTCGCAACGATGGAAATGACGATACCGAGCCCGAGAGCGCCAAATAGAAAAACGCTCGAGACCACGGCGAGTATGATAATATTGCCTTTCAGGGGGACCTCGAAAAGGAAAACGGCCATCACTACGGAAATGACCATATCGATGAACCCGATGAGGAAATACGGCGCCAGCTTTCCGAGGACCACCTCCGGCGGTTTCACCGGGGTCGCGATCAGCTGTTCCATGGTCCCTCGCTCCCATTCCCGCGCAAACGTAAGGGAGGTGAGGAGAGCGGCTATCACCATCATGATGACCGCTATCAGGCCGGGGATGATGAAGTTCCTCGATTTCAATTCCGGATTGTACCAGACCCGGACCTGGGGTTCAATAAGAGGCCTGGTCCGCCCGCCGGTCACTCGCTGACCGTAGACATCCATGAGCGCTGAAAGATACCCCAGGGAGATCGTCGCGGTATTGGAATCACTCCCGTCCACGATCACCTGGATTTGTGCGGTGCCGCCTGAAGAGATCGTTTTGGAAAAATCAACGGGTATCGAGACCGCGACCCGCGCCTTTCCCGTATCCAGATAGTCCTCGATCTCGCGCTGGACTTCAGCAGTACGGACGATCGAGAAGTAACCCGACGCCGTCAGTTCGGCCGTGAGTTCCCTGCTCATGCTGCTCCGGTCGGCATCATACACGATCGTCGTGAGATTGTTGACGTCAAGGGTGATGGCGTACCCGAAGATGAACAAAAGCAATATTGGCATGAGAAATGCCATGGCCAGGCTCAGAGGATCCCGCCGGATCTGGAGGATCTCTTTTTTTGCAATCGCTTTGACGCGAAGAAGTTTCATAGCGAACCCCGTTAAGTCAGAAGCCGGTAGTCAGAATTCAGAATGACCCTCATGGTTTTCTCCTGTCTCCTGACTCCGAACTCCGAACTCCCAACTCTTGACTCACGATGTCTCGATCAGCGTCACGAACACGTCTTCCAGCGAAGGCACGATCTTATCGACCCGTCGCACCGTGATGTTCTGCCCGCCTAATATTTTATAGATCAGCGGGACTGCCGTCTTTGAGTCCTCCACCGTTGCATGGAGCAGACTTCCGAAGACTGCGGTCTCGATCCCCTGTTGTTCAAGAAATTCCATGGCCTCGACAATGGATTCCGTCTCGATTTCAAGAACGTCCCGGATCATGTAGTTCCTCCGCAGCTCGTTCGGGGTCCCTTCCGCGATTATTTTGCCGCGATAGATGAGCGCCAGTCGGTCGCAGTAATCGGCCTCGTCCATATAGTGGGTTGTGACAAAGATGGTGGTCCCGGCCTTGGCCATCCGGTGGATCATGTTCCAGAAATTTCGGCGCGAGATCGGGTCAACGCCCGAGGTGGGCTCGTCAAGGAAGAGGATCGGCGGCTCATGCAGGATCGCGCATCCGAGAGCGAGCCGCTGTTTGTATCCGCCCGGCAAGGTCCGGGTGATCGTATTCCTTTTTTCGGTGAGACCAGCCATCTCGAGCGCCCATTCTTTGCGTATTTCTCTTTTCGATTCCGGAACGCTGTAGATGCCGCTGAAGAAATTGATGTTCTCTTCAACGGTCAGATCTTCGTAAAGCGAGAATTTCTGTGACATATAACCGATGTTCTGTTTGATCTCCTCGGACTGCGTGATAATATCGTGACCGCCGACGGTCCCGTTCCCTCCGGACGGCAGCAGCAGCCCGCAAAGCATTCGGATCGTTGTCGACTTTCCGGCGCCGTTCGGGCCCAGAAATCCGAAAATCTCCCCTTTTGCGACCTCGAGGTCAATGTGATCAACGGCCACAAAGTCGCCGAACGTGCGTGTGAGCCCTTCCACGTTGACGGCAGTCGCGGTATGTTTTTTTTCGATCTCACTCCGCATTCCGAACGACTCGACTGAGCTCGTCGAAGTCTCCGCACTGGACCGGCTTCTCTCCACCATCGAAATAAAAACATCCTCGAGTGACGGGAGGATCTCTCGATAATCCTTGACGTCGATATTCAATCGTTTCAGGTTGGCAATGATCTCGGCAGCCGGTACTTTTTTCTCAACCGATATATGCAGCCGGTCGCCATACAGGCTCACTCCGGTCACCCCGCCCAGATTTTTCACGAGTGCGACGGATGAGCGCGCGTTGTCCGACCATACTTCGATCATGGGCTGATGGAGAGAGCTTCTGATGTTCTTCGGCCCGTCTTCGATCAGGATGCGTCCGTGGTGCATAAGTCCGATCCTCGAGCATCGCTCCGCTTCATCAAGATAGGCGGTTGAGACGAGGATCGTCACCTCTTCCTTGAGAAGTTCGTACAGGATCTTCCAGAAGTCCCTGCGGGAGACCGGATCCACCCCGTTCGTAGGCTCGTCGAGAAAGAGCACTGCAGGCGTGTGAATGAGCGAGCAGGCAAGGCCGAGCTTCTGCTTCATGCCGCCTGAAAGCTTTCCCGCAAGCCGGTCCTTGAAGGGTGTAAGGTTGCTGAATCCGAGCAGACGCTCGATGCGCGGCGGGCGTTCTTTCTTCGGCACCTCGTAGAGATCAGCATAGAACAGGATGTTCTCCATGACCGTCAGGTCTTCATACAAACCGAACCGCTGGGACATGTAGCCGATCTTTTCCTTGATCAGTTCACCTTCGGTCAGGATCGAATGACCCGATACCCATGCGTCTCCCGATGTGGGATCCATGATCGCGGTCAGAAGCCGCATGGTTGTGCTCTTCCCCGCCCCATCCGGCCCCACGAGACCATACAGTTCGCCCTTATGAATGTTGAGATTGAGATCGTTGACGGCAATGTTTTCGCCAAACGACCTGGAAAGGTTGGATGTTTTGATCACGTTGACGCTGTTCACTCCTGATTCCTTAAACCTGAACTTTGAACATTTAACTCTGAACCCTTATTTCAAAAGTATCTTCACATCCGCAGGCATTCCCGGTTTCAGCTCGGCATTCACGTTCTTCACGCTCACCTTGACGCTAAAAACCAGTTTTACCCGTTCCTCCCTGGTCTGTACGTTCTTCGGAGTGAATTCCGCTTCCGACGAAATATAGGTAACCACCCCTTCATATCTCTTCCCGGGAAATGAATCAACCGTGACCTCCGCCTTCTGCCCGAGCTTCACAATTCCGAGCCTGTCTTCCTTCACGTAAACCTTGACCCACGGGTTTTCAAGATCACCAATGGTAAACACCATCGTACCTGTTCCGACCGTTTCTCCCTGCTCAATATTCTTCCTGAGCACAACGCCGTTGAGGGGCGCGTAAATGACCGAATCATTCAGTTTCACATCAGCGGTCGCGAGCGATGCACGGGACAGCTGGAGCTGCGATACCGCCACATCGTAGGCGGACTTTGCGGCATCCATCTGCTGCGACGCGATGACGCCGTCACGATGCAGTATCGTGAACCGTTCATGGTCCTTGCGCGCTTTTTCATACAGGGCTTCGGCGTTTTGCACCGAGGCCCTGCTTTGGGTGACCATGCTTTCAAATTCGGCGCTGTCGAGCGTCGCGAGCTTTTCGCCCCTGGTCACGGCCCTGCCCTCGTCCGTATACAGGCCCTGGACCCTGCCGGGGATCTTGAAACCCATATTGACCTCGGTCACCTCGACATTCCCCGATAACATCAATGTTCCCTGATCGCGGGAGTTCCCAAAACGAAGAGAGAGGGTCAAAGCAATGCCGGCGATCAGGACGATCCCGGCTATGATCAGTATTCTTTTCATGTGCGCGTCCCCCTTCTGGATAAATCAAGTTACATTATAGCAGGGAAATGCCTGATTGATAATCATAATCTTGGTCACCTCATGAACAGTCTTCCGACCTTAAAAGGAGCACGGATGGAGGCGCTAAATTAGGTTGACACTTGAAAATAATAACCACTATAATGTCATCACGAGCTGCAGAATACCTGCGAGGAGAACGGGTATGGAACACATACTGGTACATTTCCCCCTATCGAGACCTGTTTTGATCGACGGCGAGAAGTCCGGCAAAACGAACGCGATCCTTCGCGTTGAAGAAGGCAGGCACACCCTCAGTCTGGGTGATCCTCAGGACTATAAGCCGTCATCCCGGACCGTGAACCATACAAGCGGGAGCCCGGTCATGTCAGGACGAACGATAACAGGAGTTTCATCGTTCGTATTCGTTATCATTGCATTTTGCATATGCTCGTTCAGCATCGATCAATCTTACGCCGCCCAAAAACCGGCCGGGACCCGCGTTGTAAAGGTGCACGACGGAGACACGGTTACGCTCGTGATAAGCGGGAGGATGCGGAAGACCCGTCTGATCGGCATCGACGCGCCGGAGATGAACCAGCGGCCCTGGGGCAGACAGGCCAAAGAACATCTTATCGGTATCATGAATAATACCGGCTGGCTGGTGACCGTGGAAACGGACGAGGTGACACATGACAAGTACGGCAGGGCCCTCGTCTATCTCTGGACCAACAATAACGAGCTCATCAATGAACGGATGGTCCTGGACGGCTATGCGGTTCTCTTTACGATAAAACCGAATGTAAAATATCGAGATACATTCTCGCGGGCGGAACAGCGTGCACGGCAGGAACTGAAGGGGATCTGGGGACCGAAGGGATTGAAAGAAGCCCCGGTCAAATACCGCGAAAAGCACCCGAGAAAACAGAATTGATAACCTTAACAATATCCCCGACCCCTTTTCCAAAGAAGGGATAACGCTGTCTCCCCCTTTGAAAAATGGGGTTTAAGGGGGATTTAAATATGACAGATTCGTAAAAAGTCTTTTTAGCCACAGAAGTCACAAAAGACACAGAAACGTTTTTTAATGTCTTACTTATGTGCATTATGTGAATTATGTGGCAAATTTTGAGTTCTTACGCGTTCATCAAATATATTGAATATCATTACTCCTGATTGTTGAGCCATTCAGGACAAGGAAAGGGATTCACGAATGGAAAGTCATGACAATCGCCGGATTCGCGAGCTTTCGGCCCTTATCGGCAACACTCCGCTTCTGGCCATCGATTTCACCTTCCAGGGCCGGAAGCGCACCATCCATGCCAAGGCCGAGAACCTGAACATGACCGGAAGCATCAAGGACCGGATGGCATTGCACATCATGGCGAAAGGCTATGCAACGGGTATTCTCAAACCGGGGGACCTTATTGCCGAGGCGACCAGCGGCAACACGGGAATTTCCTTCTCCGCGATCGGCCGCGCGCTCGGGCATCCCGTGACGATCTTCATGCCGGACTGGATGAGCGCCGAACGGATTAATCTCATCCGCAGCCTGGGTGCGAAGATCGTCCTCATCAGCAGAGAAGAAGGCGGGTTTCAGGGCAGTATCCGCCGGGCCGAGGAATTGTCCAAAACTGAAAAAGACGTCTTCCTGCCCAGGCAGTTCTCGAACCAGGACAACAGCGATGCCCACTATCATACGACCGGATCGGAGATATGGTGGCAGTTACGGTTCCATTCCCTCTTCCCCGACGGCTTTGTCGCCGGAGTGGGGACCGGCGGTACGATCATGGGGGTCGGTCGTTTTCTCAAGGAGAAGAGACCCGCGGTCAAGCTCCATCCCCTGGAGCCATCCAACTCTCCGACACTCTCCACGGGTTATAAAGTGGGCAAGCACCGCATTCAAGGCATCTCTGACGAGTTTATCCCGCCTATTGTGGACCTGGAATTTCTCGACAGGGTCATGAGCGTGGACGATGGCGATGCTATCCTGATGGCACAAAAACTCGCCGGGGAAATCGGGATCGCCGTTGGCATATCCTCGGGCGCGAACTTTCTGGGCGCTTTGAAGGTTCAAAACGATCTGGGTCCGGATACTGTCGTGGTCACGATCTTCCCTGACGACAACAAAAAATACCTGAGCACCGATCTTTTGCGGGAGGAGCGGGTCAGGGAGGGCTTCCTCTCTCCCGACGTCAAGCTTCTGGCGGTCCGGGCCTTCAAGCGGGTATGCAACACCTGCTGTAATCCGAAAGAATGTGAAGAGGTCTTTGCGCTGAATAGAACCGTAGAAGGTACAATGCCGCATTGTCCTATCAGGATGCGGATAAACTCCTGACGCGGGGACCCGCGCTCATTTCATGGCGCCGCGCTCCGATGGAAGCACGGATGAAGAATAACAATTGCGTGAAATAAAAAATGAACCACAAGACCTTTGCTGATCAACAAAGCCGCGTCTCGGGGCGTTATCTTAAAATCGTCTTGACGAACTCGGGGAAACGCTCGTCGAGGATCCTGATGAAGAATACATTCGCATCACAGCCGATGCGATTGATCCGCTGGTTGCCGTCATTTCTCTCGACCTGGCCGCGAAAAGTGAACTTTCCCCCGTCCTTTTCCAACGAGAGGTCGACCTGATCACCGGATTTCAGCATCAGCATCGCTCCACCGACCTTGATTCCTCCCTCCGAGAGGTCAATCGAGTAGATCTTCTTGCTTTCATTGCCGATCTTAACATCGACCATATACTCTCGTTTTACTCTTCTCTGCTTC
The DNA here is from genome assembly GCA_023229435.1 of Nitrospirota bacterium. Classification (NCBI taxonomy): domain Bacteria; kingdom Pseudomonadati; phylum Nitrospirota; species Nitrospirota bacterium. The sequence goes on along the minus strand of JALNZF010000029.1, from coordinate 16,170 downwards.
CTTTTTTCATTCCCGTAAATGGCCATACATCTCCCTTCCTGTCGGATGAAGTAGCCCAGTCCCTGAACCCATTGTCGCTAAGGTACAATAAATCCTGATTAAAATCAAGGACGTTTATAATTACAGGACGTTTATAATTTTTTCTAACGGTTACCATTATTTGCAAGCTGTTCGACAATACATGATGAAAAACCGCTCTGAAAAACCATCCATGAAGTCATCTCAGCGGTCAGTTGAATAACTTTAATTTTGTTGTAGACATTTTAATTTGGTTGATGTATATTTAACAGCAAATGCAGGCTGGATCAGGGTAAATCTGTCTTGACCTGCAAGACTCCTGAGCGAAGTATTTTTTGCATAATAAAACTACAGATGCACAGGCTTACTATAGCAAACACAATAATAATTGTTGTCATCTCTTTTGTAGGGCAACCCTTCAGGGTTGCTTAAAGCAAGGCTAAAGCCTTGCCCTACAGGTAACATTATCTTATGCGTCTATATTAATAAGTTCATCGTGAAGTTTGCAGCACAGAGTCTAAAAAACCCGTATTGTTTTGTTGGGAACTTAAAAAAGGGGGTAATGATATCATGAACAGATATGTCAGGCTGTATGGATTTGGAATTCTCATCGTAATGACGCTTATCGTATCAGCGTGCGGCAGTAACGGCGGGCTCGGCGACCTGGGCAGCGTCAATACCACCGACATGACATCTGACCAGGCCACTTCGTTTTCGAAGTCAATTTCTCGTATTTCAACGAGCGCCGTGAGCGCCCAGGCATTGAGGGCAAACGAATTATCAAACGCGACATCTCAACAAAGGGCAAACACTCAGATCAATCAGTCGATTTCGTATACATTAACCTGCACCTCCGGCGGCAACATGAAAGCATCAGGAAATATCACCGGATCCATATCTGATACCGGTTCCGGTATCATACAGTTGCAAATTCCAATAACAATAACAGACTGGAGCTGCCAACCTCCATTAATAATCAATGGCGATCCCTACATTTCCATTACCGGGACGTTCACCTTTTTAAACGGAGCACCTTCGACACAACAGCATCTTGGCATACACGGCGGGTTTAAATCTGAAACCCAAAGCTGCCAGATCAGCCTGGATACGAATTTCAACACCACCGGAGGCGGGCATACGACCGGCACCGTGTGCGGTCATTCTGTTGACTTTACGTTCTAGCAGGCTGGTGAAAAACGCTCCGTTTACCCTTCGACCCTTCGGCAAGCTCAGGGCTCAGGGCGAACGGAGCGTGTATTGAATTTATTCGTATTTATCCGTTCGTGGTGAGCCTGTCGAATCACAAAAAGACTTTTTCAACAGCCTGCTAAAATGCTTTGCCTGAAAAATTGCGCTCAACCGAACACGCTGACCGGCTTTCAGTCTCCATTATCCTTTTACGCACGCGAGCGGTTTGACCCGCGCCACTTTGCGGGCAAGTCCCGCATGGTGCGCCGCATCCACAACTTCCGCCACATCCTTATACGATTCCGGCGCTTCCTCCGCGATCCCGGAATAGGAATGCCCCCGCACCAGTACGCCATGATCCTCGAGTGATTGAATGACCTCCCTGCCGTGCCACTGTTTTTTGGCCTGCGTGCGCGACATGGCCCGGCCCGCGCCGTGGCATGCTGAACCGAAGGCATGGGTCATTCCCTCTTCAGTGCCCACGAGGATATAGGATGACGTTCCCATGGTGCCGCCGATCAGAACAGGCTGACCGATATGCCGATACTCCTGCGGAAGGTCCATCTGTCCGGGGCCAAAGGAGCGTGTAGCCCCCTTGCGGTGCACAAAAAGCTTTTTCTTCTTCCCGTTGACAAGGTGAGTCTCCTTCTTGCAGATATTATGGCTGGTATCGTAGAGCATCTTAATATGCCCTTCGGGAAATACCTCGGTGAATATCTCGCGCACCAGGTGCGTGATGATCTGGCGGTTCGCCAGCGCACAGTTGATCCCCGCGCTCATCGCGCCGAAGTATTTTTGTCCCTCGGGAGAGTTGATCGGCGCGCAGGCAAGTTCACGGTCCTTGACCGCTATCTTGTATTTCTGCAGCGTGAAGGCGAGATTCTTCAGGTAATCGGTCCCGATCTGGTGGCCGAGACCTCGCGAACCGCAGTGCACGGAAATGACGATGTCGTCTTTTCTCAGGCCCATGGCCAACGCAGTCTGTTCGTTGTAAATGTCCGTCACGACTTGGATCTCGAGGTAATGATTGCCCGCTCCGAGCGTCCCCATTTCACGATACTGGCGCTTCTTTGCCGTGTCTGAAACAGCGTCCGGTTCCGCGCCTTCCACCCTGCCGTGCTCCTCAATATATTCAAGATCATCCTTCACACCGTAACCCTTTTTAACAGCCCACACTGCTCCGCCAATAAGCATTTCGTCGAGTTGGGCAGGGGAAAGCTTGATCAGCCCTTCCGAGCCCACCCCTGCAGGCACACGGCTGTAAAATTGATCAACCAGTCTCGGGAGCCTCGGCATGATCTCCTCTCTGGTCAAGCCTGTTTTCATGGTCCGAACACCGCAGGATATATCGAAACCAACTCCGCCCATGGAGATGATGCCCCCTTCATCAGGATCGAATGCCGCAACGCCGCCGATCGGGAACCCGTATCCCCAATGAGCGTCCGGCATTGCCATGGACGCGACCTGGATCCCCGGCAGCATTGCCACGTTCGTCACCTGCTCGCGCACCTTTTCGTCCATGTCCTGAAGCAGCTTTTCGCTGGCAAAGATCCTGCCGGGCACGCGCATCTCCCCCTGCTGCGGGATTTCCCAGAGGTAGTCGTTGATCTTATGGAATGTATTCGGATCCATGAATGGACTCAAGATGGTAATGGAATGGTTCAGGGTTCAGACTCCGCACTCCGAACTGTTCCACATCACACATCCACCACGCACTGCGCGACAAATCGTCCTTTTTCTTCAGCAACCTTCAGCATATAATACGTCGCGCCTTTTATCTCGACACTCGGATCATGCCGTTCACGACTAAGCGCCTCGCCCCATGCCGTCCCGAAGAGCGACGTGCCCTCTATCTTCACGTTGAACTTCGAGAAGACCATATGTTCAATGTCCGACAAGGACAGAAGCGCGTTCAACCACTCGACCAGCAGAAGTTCGCGGTCAGGAGCAGAGATGGTAACGCTTCTCTTCTCTTTGGGTTCTATCGCCTTAACATTCACCATCACGGAATACATCGCAAGAGCGGTATTCTCAAATGCCTCCTCCGCGGTTTGGCCGAACCCGCGTATGCCGATGTCGGCCTCATGCTCAAAGGTTTCGTATTGTCTCAATGATATTTGTTCTCCCGCGTCCGTCGTCCCTCGTCACTCGTCTCTCATAGCTTTATTTCCACACCCCATCGACCATCGCTCCGCAAAATTCGCATTTCCCCGCTTCGATCATATTCTCCAGTACACTAAATCCTATTCGTTTTACCAGTGTCTTCTTGCAACTCCAGCACAATGTATTCTCTCCCTCGCCGGGAATATTCCCTTCATAGACATACCGAAGTCCCGCGTCATAGCCGATCTGGCGCGCCCGCTTGAGCGTATCAAGCGGTGTTACAGGCCGATCACTCAGTTTGTAGGTGGGATGGAACCGTGATACGTGCCAGGGAATGTCCTCTCCAACAGACCTGATAAATTGCGCTATCCCCTTCAGTTCTTCATCCGAGTCATTATGTTCGGGTATTACAAGCGTCGTGATCTCGATCCAGATGCCCAATTCCCTGTAGAGCCTGATCGAGTCGAGCACCGGCTGAAGCCGCGCACCGCAGATCTTTTTGTAAAAATCATCGGTATATCCTTTGAGATCGATATTCGCAGCATGGAGATAGGGCCTGATCTCCCTGAGCGCTTCAGGAGTGGTGTATCCATTCGATACGAACACGTTCTTGAGCCCCGCCTCGGAAGCGAGACGCGCCGTATCATAGGCCAGCTCAAAAAATATCGTGGGTTCTGTGTAGGTATAGGAGATGCTCTTACAGCGGTTATTGAGCGCGGAATCGACGATGGCGGAAGGAGAAACCTCCTCACCCGGCAGTATGCCGCCATGGTCATGCGGGAGCTGGGATATATCCGCGTTCTGGCAGTGCCTGCATTGGAAGTTGCAGCCTGGAGTTGCGATGGAGAACGACAGGCTGCCCGGCAGAAAGTGGAAGAGCGGCTTTTTTTCGATAGGATCGATGTGCCGGGCGATCACCTTGTCATAGACAAGACTGTAGAGAATGCCGTCCCGGTTCTCCCGTACCGCGCAGATTCCATGCTTTCCTGGAGAAACAATGCAGCGGTGACAGCACAGGCCGCACTGTACCTTCTTCGCATCCCTCGCCTCCTGGAACATTGCCTGCTTCATGGCCCGCGACCTCCCTCAGCCGAGTAGATCAAAGTGATTTATCTTAAATACGCGAAAAACCGTTCAGGAGAAAGGGAGATACATGATGGAGAAATGGGGGAAAAGATCGTTTAAGTCCGTTGTTCTTACCCTTTCGCCCACTTCCCCCTTTCCCCTTCTGAAGGTCTTGCTTCAATGCTTAAGTTTAACTTTGACGTCACTACGGCTGCTGCAATCCCTTCTCCATTCTGGTCTTATGATCGATCGCTTCCGCCTGGATCCGGATTTCGCAATTCGAGCAGATGATGTCCGGGGAGAGCTTACTGCAAACAAGACATCGCCGGTCCTTCCCCTGATCGACCCCCTCCGCATCAAAGATCATCTCCAAAAACTCGCTCTCCGTCACGTGCCCTTCCATCTGCAGGTTGTCGCCGAAGATCGTCATCGGCAGTTTCTTGATCTTGTGTTTTTTGATGAGCTCCGGGAAATTATCCGCAATAATAACGTCAGTAGTGATGAACCTGCTCTCGAGCGAAAGACCGACGGCGGTCTCGGCCACAGGCCGGCACAAAGGACAATCGCTTTCGACAAAGACCCGTATCCTGACGTCATGGTCAAGATGTTTCAGAACACGCCTCACATCCTCCGGGAACCATACCTTTGCGCTGGACAGCGACTGGATCGTGTCCAGAAGCATTTTTAAAAAAACGTCCTCAATGAGTCCGTAGAACGTGGCCGTTTCTCCTTCAACCCCCTGCAGCGCGATGGCCGGCACGCGCTCAATGCCGTACTGATGTGACTTGTCCCGGTCCATGACCACATCATAGATTTCAAGAGCGATCTTGTCGAAATGCGACTTGATGTCCCGGGCAAGGGCGGTCATTTCCGGACAGGCCGCGCAACCCGTGTCGCTCGTGAAAAGGGCCAGCCTGACCGGTTTGTTGAGACGGCTTGCGGATGTTTTGATGATTTCCAGCGTTCTTTCCGATAGCATGAAACGTTCCTCCAACTGTGTGTCCGGGGCTAAGTTATGAATGGTCTCAATAAGTCTGACCATTGAATCATCTCTCACGTGGTCATTCCCGCAGGGCTTCTGAGCGGGAATCCGGTTCTTCCTGATTAAGACCCTATCCCCGATAAAACCATTCGGGGATGACGATATGAGGATATCTGTCCATTCTTTATGCGTCCGTTAATATAGTATATCAGAGATTGATAATCGGTAATCGGAATAACGTTGTCGACAGGAACCCCTTGCTGATCACTTTTACCATCCGGGGATTACTACACAAGGCTCACTCGTTGATCGTATACTTCTTCAGTTTATACCTGAGCACCCGCTCGCTTATCCCGAGTTTTGCCGCGGCGCGCGTCTGAACGCCGCCTGACGCCTTCAATGCCTCCAAAATAATGCCGCGCTCAACAGTATCCAGCGTCTCGTTCAACGAGCCCTTCAACGCCTGTGCCGACAGTTCAACTTCGCTCGCAGCGGTCCTGACATGGATCGGAAGGTCGAGCGTGGTAATGACACCCTTTTTGGCGAGCACAACGGCGCGCTCAATGATGTTCTCAAGCTCACGCACATTTCCGGGATAGCCGTATCGCATGAGCAGGTCGCGCGTCTCCGCGGAAATGCCGGTAATGCTCTTTTTATTTTCATTGTTGTATTTCTTGATAAAAAAATCAAGAAGGCCCGGCACATCCTCCTTCCGTTCGCGCAGGGGAGGAATGACCACGGAAACGACGTTGAGCCGGTAATACAGGTCTTCCCTGAACGCCCCCTCTTTCACCGCTTTTTCAATATCGCGGTTCGTGGCGGCGATCACGCGCACATCCGCCTTAATGGTCTGGTTCCCGCCGAGCCGTTCGAACTCCCGTTCCTGAAGAACACGCAGGAGCTTTACCTGCATTCCGGGCGTCAGTTCCCCAATCTCATCAAGGAACAGCGTTCCCCTGTCCGCCGCCTCAAACCTGCCGATCCGTCGGGCAGTCGCACCGGTAAAGGCGCCCTTCTCATGTCCAAAAAGTTCGCTCTCGAGCAGCGTCTCGGGCAGGGCGGCGCAATTGACCTTGATCAGCGGGGCGTTTGCGCGCGGACTGCGATAATGAATGGCCTTGGCGATCAGCTCTTTCCCGGTCCCGCTTTCACCGCGCAGCAATACCGTTGCACTACTGGCGGCCACGCGACCCGCCATGTTCAGGACCTCCTCCATGGCATGGCTCGTGCTCACGATCTCGTCGAACGTGTACCGCTCGATCAGCATTTCCTTGAGTTCGGTATTCTCCCGGATCAGATCCCGGCGCTCCGATACTCTCTCGATAAGCACCGAAAGCTGGTCAAGATCGATGGGTTTGGGAAGATAGTCATAGGCGCCGGCCTTGATGGCCTTGACCGCGGTCTCGATCGTGCCGAACGCGGTCATGATGACAACCGCCGTGTCGGGATTTATTTTTCGCGCGTCTTCCGAGGTCCTGAGCGCGTCCACACCCGGGATATTGCAGTCCGTCAGGAACATGTCATAGCGGTCCCGGCCGATCTCAGCCATGGCCTCCTGCACCGTGCCCACGCCCAGAACATCGTACCCCTTGCGTCGGAGATGGTCCTCGATCCGCTTGCGCTCCGGTGCTTCATCATCCATGATCAAGATACGAGTTTCCTGCATCAGTTTATACTCCTTAACCAGCATAGTATCTACTCAAGCCAAAATCTGTTAGCCGCGAATGGCCTAAAAAATGAACCGGCCACTTAGAGAAGCACGCAAGGATCGCAGAGAGAATTTAAACTGAAATACATGATGGTTTCAGGTTTTTTCTTTGAGCTCTTTGCGATCTTTTGCGGCCAATCTGAGTAGTTACTCAATATATTTTGTTCATCCCCATTTCGCCTCGCAATTCCCCTTTTCTCCTGATTGTTTTCTTCTTCAACTGATCAGTTACAAATCTTCTTATATAAATCCAGCACGATCCCTTCCCGCAATCCCCAGTCACTCACGACCATCGTCATATAACCAAACCGCTCCATGATCTCCTGGACAACCACAGCTCCGGCCAGGATGATATCTTCACGGCCTGTTTCCAGTCCCGGGATGGACCTTCGCTCTTTGAGAGTGCTTGCAGTCAATTTACGAACGATCGCATTCACGGTTTCCCTGGCAAGGGTATGTCCGTTGATCGTATCGGGAGCATATTCCACCAGTCCCAGATCCATGGCAGCGAGCGTCGTGATCGTGCCGGCAGTACCGATTAAGGATTTGCCGGGGCCGGTTTTCAACATGCCACCGTGCTGTTCCAAAATATCTTTGACCGCACGCCTGAGTTGTGCTGTTTCCGCCGGTGTTGGTGGATCGTTTTTTATATAGCGTTCGGTAAGATAGACCGCGCCCAGCGGCAGACTTGCCATTGTAGTCTCTTCCGCGGGATGGGTCACGATGATCTCCGTACTTCCTCCGCCGATGTCGATGACAAAGGCGGATTCGAGGGCTTCGCTCTGCGGCCCTTCGAATCCCTTCAACGCGTGGACAACGCCTGCAAGCGTAAGCCTCGCTTCTTCTTCACCGGTTATGACCCTGATGGCAAGATCGGTCTTCGTTTTTACTTCTTCGATGAATAGTGCCGCGTTTGATGCGTTTCTGAGGGCGCTCGTTCCGATCACCGCGGTATGGAGCACACCGTGACGCCGGACCTTCTCAGCGAAATCAACGAGCGCTTTCAGGGAGCGGTCCTCAGCCTCGCGGGTGAGCGCCCCTCTCCGGTCAAGGTCCATCCCCAGACGGGTGATCTTTCTATCTGCATAGATTTCATGGAATGAATCAGGGCCGGTTTCGGCAATGAGCAAGCGGAGGGTGTTTGTACCGATATCGATCCCGGCAAGGATCATATCACGATCAGTTGCTTGAGCCTTTCGTGGTATGAACGAATGCGCATGGCGAGCAGTTTGGTAATGACCACGAGGGCCTTGGCGGCAATCCGGGGTTCCAGCTCGATCAAAGTTTGAAAATCCTTTCTCGTTAAGAGCAGGAGTTCAACGTCCGTCTCCGCCCGCGCCGTCACGAGACGGTTCGTTTCCTGGATCAGCGCAAGCTCGCCAAAGAACTCGCCCGGCCCGAGAAGCAAGAGCCCCATCTCCTCTCCCTCTCCCGCCATCATGGAGATCCTGACCCTTCCGCTCTTTACGATGTAAAGCGCCTCGGCCGGCATGTTCTGTGCAAAAATAGTGGCATTCTCATTCAGATTGCGCTCCTGAAACAGCTCCAGAATATGCTCTATCCTGTCTTTACTGCCGCCCCTGAAGAGCATCGTACTGAGTAAGAGTTCGAGGTTGTTCATGATGACCATGGGTGTATCAATAGAGTGTACTGAGCCGGATGGAAACATTATAGGTTGGCAGGTATTATTTGTCAAGAAACAATGAAGGAACGAATTGACTCACAATAAATGTTACCCAACCGCCTTCCGGATTTTATCATCGGATACTGCTTCCGTTGCATGTACAATTACGCTACGATCACTCTCGACGATGATGGTCAACTTGCGGCGCTTGGTAGATCTTTGAACTGAATAGAATAACTTCATGGTAAGCGGCTAAGACCCCAAGTCTCTATCTTTTTCCCCCACAATTCTACCGTAATCCCAGCCTCTGTGGTGGAAAATCAATTGCCTCGCAGGAAGTGAGTAGCACCTTACTGCTCTTCACACTGAGCTTTAAAGACCCGACAACTGCAATCAACCGTTTAGGATCGACACGGCCGGAAATGATGGAACATTGCTCAAGGTCTTTGTCCCTCTTGCTTTCGCCCGGACGTCTCTGGGCAATCAGCATTTTCTGAACGAAGTATGCTTCCGGAATCGGAGCCTTCAGACGGAAATTACCGAAATCTGCGATAAAAGGAAAATCGAGAAGAATATTGATGAACGGAAGCGGAACAGCGGTAATGTTCCATTTTCTAATTGCCACGACTTCATCATCGCTTCCGCCTTTTCTGTGGACAACGAATTCTATGCTGAAATTTTGACGGGTATACTTGCAAAGGCCTGACTGCATCATCACGGGAATATATCCCAAACCCGTCATGATCATCTCAAGATCGGTCTCTTTGCCCCTATCCGATGCCGCGAACTTGACTGCAAAATCGATGTCCAGCGTGCGAAGCGTATAGGGTATACCGAACGCCACCTGATACAGGGGCATGACCCAGCTCCCAATCAGCATTGACTCTTCAAAAAAACCCGCATGGTCGAGCGCCTGAATAAGCTCCTGGACCTAGGATGGGAAAATATGCTTATTCGGGATCGTTAGAAGAATCTTATTCATCCCTTGCCGGCTTTCAGCATTTTCGATAAGTATTCTATTTTTTTCTTGTACGCCTGAGCTTCCTTTTCGATTTTATTTCTTTGCTCCAGTTTTTTCAGCAAAGCCGCGGCGTCATCGTAGGAAATATGCTTATTAACGACCTTCTCCCCATCGCGGTATTTTAATGAGTAATAAGAATAGGCTTTCTCCTTGTAGCGCTTCTTTCGCTGACTCAGAACGCCTTTGGGCAGCCCTTTCAGGGAATTCTGCAGGCCGGCGAGCATTTCCCGGCACCGCTTGAATTCGTCCCGGAGCATACCGCTTATGACCTTTTCTTTTTCCACCACCTTCATGCTACTATTATGCCACTTGTGGTGGAAAAGCACAAGACTTTTTTTGCAGGGTATTTTTACCGCGAGGACGCGAGGAACGCCAAGGAAATATTATAACTTTGATAGTGAGCCTGACGAGTTGTGTTCTCCTTCACGAACCTTGGGGATTCCCTAAGTGGCCGATTTAAAGATTATCAAATCTTCAACCGTGACATTTACTTACTCCGGCATGATTGCTTGTCATCATCGAAGAGTTGACCCTTTTATGCTCTAAGTGACCCATTAACCTCTTTATTGCTTCAATCTTGGAACTTTCATGATGCGCCAATACGCCTCTATTGCCTCTTCGCTAATGCCCTTCTCTATCAAATAAGTATTAACGTCCTTCCCTATCTGCTCCGCATATTTTTCAATTTTCTTGTATTTATCTTGAAGTTCGTAAAGTTCTTTCAATTTTTCTGGGGATTCTTTTGAAAGAATGCTTATGTCGGTGAGCGAGAGGTTTTTGAGCGATACTTGGGAGCCTATATCACTTTCCTGCGGTTTCCTCAAACTTATTTCTTTTTTTCCAAAAGACGTCAGAAATAAAACCAATAACGTTGTTAAGATGCAAATTTCGATAATTAGCCGGTCGAAATCAATTTTCAATGGGCTATTTTCCTGCCATATAAACGAATACTTAATAAACACTTTGCCGGATATAGTACCATTATCGACTTGCATTGACCAAGGGAGATAAGTAAACGCTATAAGCAACAAAAGAAAATAAACGCTAAGAACCCTTTTTGCATTTCCCAAACGGTTTGAAAGACGTTTTAGCCACTCTCTGATTTTCAATTCTACCTCATATGTTGTCATAACACCCCCATCAACATGCCCTCAGGGTCATGACTTTCTTCGATACGCACGCATACAGCGGCTTAAATGTGTTCTGATAACCAACTTGTCGATAGTTCGCATTTATTTCCTCAAAACCTCTTTATCTCTCTAATTTCCTTCGTGTGCACTGTTAGAATCTGGCGGAGAGCCATCGAATCAGGTCTTTTATTTTGGTGTTACCCCTTCCCTCGCACAAGATTGCTGATTGCAGAGCAGATGATGTGAAGATAAAAGAAGTCCGAAGATCTGCCCCGACTGCTCCTTACGGTGAATTGTCAAGTCGCAAGACCTGATTCTAATGACGCCTATACTTGCGTCCCGAGAAATGTATTGAGTCTCTGGCTAATCAGATCTCTGCGCTTCTCAAGAAATGCCTTGTAACTGTCGACCTTGAGGAGCGCATTGTCCATAGGAATCTGCTGTGCATTGAAAGCATTCTCGCCTGCATTTCGTACAAGATCAGGAAAATACTGCGCTGGTGTCTTGTCGCTGATCTGCCGGTTAGTTTTTCCGGAGATAAAACACAGATTGGCGATATCGTCCGCCTCTCGGTCCTTATAGGTGGCCTTCAAAACCGCCTTAGGAAATATGTGATGAAACTGTAGTTGGTGATGCGAGCCTGAGTGATCAAGCGCGATAGCAAGGTTGGAACGCCAATCTTTCGCACCATCGTCCCGGAAAGCCATGAACATTGTTTTAAATACTGCGCTTCGCTGATTGCGTCCCTCAAGCTCCTGCGGAGAAATATCCAGCCGGCCAACCTGTAACCGCAGCCTATCGATCAACTCCTGCGCACCCCCGCCTTGTTTTACTGTCGTCAGATCCTGATCTAGCAGCGATTCGCTGGAACCGCGGGAGTACCGGCCCTTGGCATTTGCGACAAGCACCCAATGACGCAACCGGTCGGATTCTTCGGGGGAGATTTGGTAGTCCCTCTTATGAGCGTGATAGGCAAGGCTCGTAAAGATGAATGGCGACGAAAGAAGCGCCGGGCTGTCGATGCCTACGTTGCTCTTCATAAAATTGAGAGCGAATTCCATGCCCCGGCAACTCTCTTTCCAGGCGGATTGCAGGGTCTCCAGCGAGAGGCTGGTGACCGTACGAAAGCGCGACTGTCCAGTGGCAAAAGCGATCAGGTTTCTGAGATACAATCCAAGATCAAGATCAAAGCCGGTCTCTTTGCACTGTTTTTGGAAAGCCTGAAAGGTCTTGAGCGAGTTACGCCACTTGGCGGTGATCTGCGCCAGGGCAAGGTCGGAGCTTCTGAGCTTCGCCCCGAGTGAGTTCACTCGCACAAAAATCTCCGTCACCTCGTCATACGACAGCTTGCGCTCCAGAACATCCATACGATACATGTACTTCCGGATACCCCGCAGACGACCAAGGCGTTGACTGTATTTCTTATAGCGTGGATCATTGACCTTTTCAATGCCTGCCCTCTCAAGGAACGGGGCATCTTCGTCCGTATTAAAGACCTCGGTGACCTTCACCCAGTGCGGTAGCTGTTCAAGCTTCCGTGTAGTCACCACGAAGGTCATTTTATCGAATCGCTTCTGAAGTTCGTCCTCACTGGAATCCGCCTCGTCTTCAACCAGGTCATCGTCATCATCGTCGTTTTCGTTGACCTCGGTAACGACAGTCAGTTCTTCTGGATGCTCTAGATTGAAGAGAAGTTCGATCGGCCGCTGCCGTCCCCGAACAGATACCGGCTTGCCCTGGATAACAGCGGAAAGTGAGGTAAGACGCTGCTGACCATCGAGCAAAAGCCGCGTACTCTGGTAAGGATTCGCTTGCTGGGTAATGGCAAACTCCTGCAACGGCACTATCTCGTCCGTTTCCCAGAGAAGTATCGCGCCTGACGGATACCCGCGATACAGAGAATCCAGAAGGTCGCGCACCCGCGTCGAACGCCAGACATAACGGCGCTGCATCTCCGGCAGGCGAAGGTCCCCACGCTCAATCATTCCTACCAGTTCTTCAACCGATGCTTCTGCCTTAGCCATAGTATCAGCTCCTCCTCTGGAATAATATCTAATGACACATCAAATTACACAAGCGGCTATGAATATACTAGGCGCAGTTCTCGTATGATCCGCTTAATACTCATCAGTGGCACACGACCATCAGCCTCTAAGAATAATCTCAACTGTGGTCCATTTCTTCGCAATAATGAAATAAGCTCAATACCACGAAGATTTATTTGATTCGCTTCAATGTATCTCAACATTCCCCATGCGCCGAGTCGATCGCTAATCCCCTTATCAAATAAGTCCAACTGCTGCAAAGACGAAAGTCCATATTGTAGCAATGATGACCAACTCCTGGCTACCTCTGAAAGATTATCAATACCATGAGTTTCTATTGCCAATTGGCAAAGCTTTGCTACTAAATCCTGCAATACGAATCCGACTTCATGACAAACGAGATTTAATATTTCATCCACACTACACGAACACGAACTCGACAGCTCGTAATAAGTTTTTCCGGACATCCATCCTTTAATATATTCTTGCAACGTTGTTTGGTCATAGGTTACATCTGTACTAACAAATTCGATTAAAGGTATAATCACCTCGTGAAGCCAGAGATCATCCAGAGGATCCAGCAGCTCCATCCAAAGCGGGTGTTGGAGAAGAGCGCGTTCCACGACAAACTTCCAAAAGCGCGGAGTTGTTCCACTTTTTTTGAGTGTTGGCCAGAACATCCGATCGACTGTGCTCGTTAAGTGAGCTGCCCGTAGTCGAAACACGGTTGTAAGTATATTACGTAAATCCACCGTTGAGCAAAAGTGACTGGCGAGGGTCTTATCTAGTAATTCCGCAAGTTGTTGGTCTACGTCGCTAGCCAAGACATCGGATGAGATCAGTTCAATCAATGAATAATCTATACTGTCAATAAGCGACAAAAACCATGGTTGTTGTTGCTCGAATAGTTCATTTGTAAGTACTTGATTGTGGCTTATAGAAAATTCATATAGTTCTTCAATGAGCTTGAACAACATACCTGTAGCGCGCTCTAAATTCTGACCTCTAAGAACCTGCTCTACATATGCTCGCTCAGAACTATTTATAAACATAATGCGACCGCGCGTCTCTTTTCCTGCACGACCTGCCCGACCGATAATATTTTTAATACTCCGCCTCTGGATATATACTTGTGCTTGTGCACGACGATTATATCTTCTTACTGTATGCACAACCATAGTTCGAATCGGAAGATTGACGCCCTCAGCTAATGTCGTTGTACAGATAATAAGATGTATCGTGCCGTCTTGCACACCTTCCTCTATAGCCCGACGCATTTCTTGAGGAAGACGACCATGATGATAGGCTACACCCAACTTAACTAGCCGCGTTAGTAAGTGCTCAGCGCCCAACAAAAATGAGAAATAATCATGAAGTTCAGGCAAGCTTGGTGCATCAGTAGGTCCCTCCTGTGCAGCACGAATTTGCCTGTCTATCATCTCATGTATTTTCTCACCGAGTGCTTGCACTCCATTCTCCCCTCTTGTTGTCGTAAATAATGCAACCGGACCCGTCCGCCTTGCCTTGAGAGATGCAGCACATGCCAATGACAAGAAGGTATTCCGTCCGGGAAACAGATTGTATCTTTGTGTTTCAAGATTCATATATTTGAAATCGTCTTTAACCAGGAAGCGATGCAAGATATAGTTACGAGGCTGCGGCTCCGTAGGATTCATATCCAACCGATAACTGCCGCTAGCTGTCTTAGTGAGGAAACCATAATCCATGTCAACTGGCTTATATTCAGACTTTACTAATGATTGATTGCTGCCACCTAACCATGAGTGGATTTCATCAACGTTCGGAAGAATTGCTGAAAGAAACACAAATCGCCGACCAGGGACATTTGCATTGCGAAGTCTCGTCAAGAGCAACTCATAGCTTAAGCCTCTTGATCTATCGTCAATTAGATGCCCTTCGTCACAGATGATACTGAAAAAACGATCGGCCAATCCCTCTATCGCCTGTTCTAAAGCTGCGAATTTTTCGGGAGTTATAATCAACACATCAGCATCTTCCACGCTTGCAGATTCTGAATGAGACGGGATGTTCCCGCCATGCGTAGCAACAATGCGAATACCCGCTGAATGCAATCGCCTTGACATGCCACGATGTATTTCAGCAGCAAGTGCTCGAAATGGAACCAGGAAAAGCACTGCTCGACCTCGGACTTTTACCTCGTTATATATCAGCAGTTCACAAAGAGCTGTCTTTCCCGCACTTGTCGGCATCTGCAAGCTAAAGGTTACATCAATATTACGTAGTAGCCCCTGAGTAATCGCAGTCATTTGTGAGGGCAATAGCTCCCATATCGGCGTGGCGATTCCTGCACTAAAATAATCTCGCCACGCCTCATGCGAATACCCATCAGTATTCTCTCGCAGTAATTTCCATATGTTATCGTTAGCAAATTTATCGATACATTTGCTAGCGAGTTTGGCGGCGATAAACTGACGAGGATCGCTTGATAGACCCTTAGACAGACTATCGGTTAGATAGGTTCCTAGTGTGGATAAGTTATCGACACTACCTTCAACATAAGCTGCCAATTGGAGAGAAAGTGGCTCGCCTGATGAAACATCATGGCAAAAGAAACTAACAAGGAATTTCTCTTCCAATACGTCTGACGAATATTTACGTATTGGCTTCGCTAGGAAAGTTGCAGTCGCAGGAAAACCAGCAAGGTAAAATAGAGCGGCTGAATATAGCTGATTAAGATCACGCTGCACACCAGACAAATAGCTGGAAACAGATCCACGAGAATAAACAAGGAGCGTTTTAGCTATGGACCACAACTCTGACTGACGAGATAAAGCATTATCATTGCGAAGTGAATCAAATAGGCCTGACAATGATGCAATGTATACATCATCGTTGCGTTTAATGACATCATATCTAGCCCATTCTTCGCTTGGTATCCCAAACTCGGACGCTGCTTCCCATGACTCCATCTGAGCAATCCAATTGCGTAGAAGGCTATTCAACAATCACCTCATTTGGTACACGTTTATAGACAGTGTTGTACATATCATACAAATTGTCTACTCCTAATACGACAACCTCAAAGCCTTGGGTTTGTGCAGGCAATGAGAGTGACCGTGACAACTCGGCATCGAGCAAAGCGCGATCAACTATCGCAACAGCTTTATAATGTTTTTTAGGCTCAAGTCCCTATCGAGTGGGTACTTTTGAGCGATTTTAGTAAATCAGATTTCAGGGAGCATGCAGGTTAGGACTTTGAGACGAAGATATTCTTCATCTCGTAAACCATAAGCGCGACGCTGAA
>JALNZF010000028.1 GCA_023229435.1 Nitrospirota bacterium | reverse complement strand
CATGCCCTGATACGGAAACTGCCTGCCGTAGAGACCCTTGGCTCGGTAACCTACATCTGTTCCGACAAAACGGGCACGCTCACCTTGAACAAGATGACGGTGGAGGAAGTGTATGTTGACGGCAACGCAGTTCGGAGTGCGGAGTTCGGAGTTCGGAGTGCCCCCTCACCACAGCCCTCTCCCGCAGGGGGAGAGGGAGCCTTGGATGGTAATCCGCACTCCGCAAGCCGCACTCCGCAAGCGCTTCTCATGACCGCTCTTGCGCTCAGCAACGACGCGCAGACGGGTGCTGACGGCACTGTTATCGGCGATCCCACGGAAATCGCGCTTTATGATATTGCAAAGAAACAGGGCTTTGAGAAAAGGGAGCTGGAAAAAGATTTCCCGAGAGTGGCGGAGATCCCGTTCGATGCCGACAGAAAGTGCATGACGACTTTTCATGCGCGCCCTGAAGGAGGATTTGCTTCTTTTACCAAAGGGGCGATAGATGTTCTGATCGACAAGTCGGAAAATATTTTAACCGCGAAGGAATTGAGGGCTGTTGATAAGCAGGAGATCAACGGAGTGAATGACCGGATGGCGGCGGACGGCCTGAGGGTCCTCTGTATTGCAATGAGAACCTGGGACGCACTGCCTGCTGATATGTCCCCGGGGAATGTTGAGACCGGTCTGACGATCATCGGTCTTACCGGCATGCTGGACCCGCCCCGGGAAGAAGCCGGGGAAGCGGTCGCCCTGTGCAAGGCAGCGGGGATAAAGCCGGTCATGATAACCGGCGACCATCCCATCACCGCGCGGGTAATAGCCCAGCGTCTGGGCATTGTAGACGACGATCCAAAAGCGCTCATGACCGGACAAGAGCTGGAGAAGTTATCACTAGAGGAATTTGAGGCAAGGGTCGAGCATATCCGGGTATACGCGCGGGTCGCGCCCGAGCAAAAACTGAAAATCGTAAAAGCACTCCAGGACAAAGGCCAGTTCGTCGCCATGACCGGGGACGGGGTTAACGACGCGCCAGCATTAAAGCGGGCGGACATCGGTGTTGCCATGGGCATCACCGGAACGGATGTATCAAAAGAAGCCGCCCACATGATCCTTCTGGATGACAATTTCTCCACTATCGTAAAGGCAGTGAGGGAGGGGAGAAAGATCTACGACAATATCAGAAAATTCATCAAGTATCTTCTCACAACGAATTCAGGAGAGATATGGACCCTCTTCCTTGCGCCTCTGGCAGGCCTGCCGATACCCCTGCTTCCGATCCATCTGCTCTGGATCAATCTGGTGACGGACGGGCTACCCGCCCTCGCCCTGTCCGCGGAACCTGCCGAGGGCGATGTTATGAAAAGACCGCCGCGGCATCCCAAAGAAAGCATCTTCAGCCACGGTCTCGGCGCCCATGCGATATGGGTGGGTCTCTTAATGGCCGGCATCGTCCTTTTTGTTCAGGCCTGGTCCATCAAGACAGAGCATGCTCACTGGCAAACCATGGTATTTACCGTGCTCTGTCTGACCCAGCTCGGCCATGTTCTCGCCATACGATCGGAAACAGAATCCTTGTTCACGATCGGGATATTCTCCAATAAATACCTCCTCGGCGCGGTCGTGTTGACTTTTGTTCTTCAGATGGCCACGATCTATGTGCCTGTGTTAAATCCGATATTTAAGACAGAACCGCTGACGCTGAATGAGCTGCTGTTTACGCTCGCATTGTCATCCGTGGTCTTCCTTGCCGTGGAGCTGGAGAAATTGATCAAAAGAAAACAAAAAATAAACGAAAATCAACTTGACAAATAGTCGCCCTGCTTTCATAATTACATCACATGTCGGAAACAGTTTGCCTGTGGCCCTGCAATCACCTCATCCATGCGTCGCGAAAAAACAGACCAACGGTTTCATCTATTATTACTAAAGCCCATCTGTATTGATATTAAAAAGATTTGTTCATAATTCGGGGGAGGAGGTGAGCGTGGTTCGACAGACTGCCGATTGACAGGCATTTTGTTTTACTGTTTGTGCGCCTTGCACGGACTTTTTTAAATAAAAAGGAGGTCATCGTATGGCAGAACAGGGTAATACATGTCCCGCTCCAAAAAAAGAGGGGCTTTCAGCCCTCTGGAAAAACGAGGACTGGCTGGCTGTCTGGCTCGGGTTCTTCATCATCCTCGCGATCATCGCGGCGTTTCATTTCAAGCTGTTCAACCTTTCAACGATTTCGACAAACTTCAAATGGACAACGGACAGCCAGGTCGCTTCGCGCGTTGACAAATGGAAAAACGCGGTCGAACCCCGCATCATTGAAGCCGAGGCAAAAGGAGACGCGGGCACGGTTGTGCGGCTGAAGGCCCTTCAGGAAGCGCTCGCGAAGGGCGACCGCCAGGAAATTCTTAAGGCCGCGGGAAAAGTGGAGGGTGTCGGAGGCATCCCGGGCGAGGTCGGCAAGGAGATCGCCGACCGCACCAAGGCTCGCGCCGATAAGGTCTTCACCCAGACCAACATCTTTAACGTCATTAAGATCGCGCTGGGCTTTCTGATCGTTTCCTCGGTGGGGATCATCCTGCTCGGCAGAAATCTCAGAAAATATATTGTGGCGTTCCCCGTTGTTTTTTTCCTCGCCTGGCTGTCCCGCTTCCTGGCAGGGAATGCGCTGCCGACCGACTGGGGCATAGAATATGTCATCTTCGCCCTGATCATCGGGCTTGCCATCAGCAACACCATCGGCCTCCCCCAATGGCTCCGGGATGCCGTCCAGACCGAGTATTACATCAAGACCGGCCTCGTGATCCTGGGAGCGGGACTTCTGTTCTTCGAAATCGTGCAGGCGGGAGCTCTCGGTATCGTTCAGGCAGTGCTGGTGATCGGAGTGGTCTGGTACTTCTGTTTCTGGCTCTGCAGAAAGCTCAAGGTGGACGATGAGTTCGGCGTAATCCTGTCGAGCGCGGTCTCGATCTGCGGCGTGTCCGCCGCGATCGCGACCTGCGGCGCCATCGAGGGGGACAAGAAGAAACTTTCCTATGTCACCTCGCTCGTGCTGATCATCGCGGTGCCCATGATGGTCCTTATGCCCTGGGCAGTAAAGTATTTCGGCATTCCCGAAATCGTGGGCGGCGCATGGCTCGGAGGCACGCTCGATACGAGCGGCTCGGTCGTCGCGGCAGGCGCACTGATCAGCGAAGCGGCCATGAAGACAGGCGTTATTGTCAAATTCTCACAGAACGCATTGATCGGCGTTGCCGCTTTCATCCTCTCGATCTGGTGGACGTTCAGGGCGGGAGCGGCCGCGGGCCAGCGCCCTACGGCCCGCGTAATCTGGGACCGGTTCCCGAAATTCGTTCTGGGCTTCATCGTGGCCTCGGTCGTCTTTTCCTTTGTGCTGCCTCTTGACACCGTAGACAGTACAAAGAAGGTGCTGGGAGAGCTTCGTACCTGGTGGTTCGCTCTGGCGTTCGTTTCCATCGGTCTTGAGACGCGCTTCCTTGATATGGCGAAAATGGAGGAGGGACGGCCCGCGCTTGCCTTCGTCACTGCGCAGGCGTTCAATGTCGTCTGGACACTGATCCTGGCCTACCTGCTGTTCGGCGGGGTCATTTTCCCGGTGCCGGACATCCGGTAACCTCACAACAACACTGCCGGAGCCTGTCCGGTCAGTAAACTGAAACCGTGAAAGGAGAAATTCGATGAAAAAGATCGCAGTTGTCTGTATCGCATTCGTAACAGCAGTACTGGTCCTGGCCGGCCCCTCGTTGGCTGTGGACGCGAAATATTCAGCAGGGGCGGCCAAGCAGGTCGATGAATTCAAGATCCTGAAACGCGACAAGAAGGAGATGCCGGCCTCACTAAAGGGCGTCAAGAACCTAACGGCCGACGAGCTCAAGGCCATGGTCGACCAGAAAAAGAAGATCGTGATCCTGGACAACCGGCCGGTGGACGAGTTCGAGAAGGAGCGCATTCCCGGCTCAATTCGGCTGAACTCAGACGATCTGCTGGACAAGGCGACGCTCGCGGAATTCGCGGGACTCAAGAAGGATGACGTGATCATCAACTACTGCAACGGAGAAAAATGCTGGCGGTCTCCGGCAGTGGCGGTCATGCTGCAGGACCTCGGCTATAAGAACCTCAACTGGCTGCGCGGAGGGTTGCCCGAGTGGATCAAAAAGGGTTATCCTACCGCCGAAGGCAAATAATCGCGTTGTCGTTCCCCTGCGGGGCATTCGCTCCGCAGGGCTTGTTTACGGGTCATCCCCGCTCCTGACACCCTGCCCTGTCGATGAAAAAGACGATCATTGAAACGTTCATCATTGTGCTTTTCACGGTGCTGCCGTCCCTCGCATTGAGAAGCCTGGTGTTCATCGGGATGTGCGCGTACCTATACACGACTGAGGGAATATTCCTTGCTCCGGACGGGCTCCTTATACACGAGAGGCGGCCAAGAATCCGCTTGACAAGCCACGTATCTCATTTCATAATCGCCGTATTGCGGGGGGCGCGGACGGGCCGGGATTGTTGACAAAAAGCCGGCATTTGCCATAAAAAAGCGGGGGGGTCCGCAATCCTCGCGAAGACGCCGTTCGCCGAGGGAAAGGACCCTTTCCGACGGCTTTGTATCGCTGCCCGGAATTTATTCTTATCACTCGAAACCGGAGGGATCAATGGAACGCATGCACTGGCACGCAATGGAAGCGATTCAAGTGATCACAGAGCTCGGCAGTGACATACACCAGGGCTTGAAAAGCCAGGAGGTTTCCGAACGCCTCGTGCTCTATGGTGCGAACGAACTCCGGAAGGAGAAGGGCATCTCGCCGCTGACGCTCTTTCTCAACCAGTTCAAGAATACCCTGGTCATCATCCTGCTGGTCGCCATCGTCCTGTCCGCCCTGGTCGGCGAGGTGGTGGATGCCGCCATCATCGCCGTCATCGTCGTATTCGTGGCGGTCCTGGGCTTTATCCAGGAATACCGTGCTGAGCGGGCGATCGAGGCGCTCAGAAAAATGCTCTCGCCGACGATTACCGTGCTGCGTGGCGGCCGGGAGGAGGAGGTTCCTTCGAAGGACCTGGTGCCGGGCGATGTCATGCTGCTCGAAGCGGGCGACAAGGTCCCCGCCGACGCGCGGATCGTCGAGGAGCACTCCCTGCGGTGCGACGAAGCCTCCCTGACCGGCGAGTCCGTCCCGGTCGGGAAGCGCTCAGACGCCGTACCCGCCGAGTCAGCGGTCAATGACCGAAAGAGCATGGTTTTCACCGGCACAACCATCACCTACGGGAGGGGCAAAGCCGTAATTACAGCGACGGCCATGCGGACCGAGCTCGGCAAAATCGCGGAGGAGGTGACGAATGTCGAGATGGAGAAGACGCCGCTGGAGAAGAGGACCGAGGAAATCGGCAAGTGGCTCGGGATCATCGCGCTCGGGATCTGCTTCCTCGTTGCGGGCATCAGCATCGTGCGTGAATACCTTGCCCAGGGCAGTGTGAGTCTGCCCTTTATCGTGACGATCACCATGTTCGCGATCGCTCTCGCCGTGGCCGCCGTGCCCGAGGCGCTTGCGGCCATTGTCACCGGCGCGCTCGCCATCGGGATGCGCCAGATGGCAAAACAGAACGCCCTGGTGCGGAAAATGACCGCAGTCGAAACGCTGGGCTGCACGACCGTCATCTGTTCGGACAAGACCGGAACTCTCACCAAGGGCGAGATGACCGTGCGCAAGCTGTACCTCGCCGGCAGGTCGATTGACGTGAGCGGGGCGGGCTATGCGCCCGAGGGCGAGTTCCGGTCGGGCGGCGAAGCCGTGCAGGCCGCGGGAAACCGGTCCCTCGAGGAGTTCCTGAAGCACGGGATCTTGTGCAACGATTCAGACCTTCACGAACGCGACGGAAAGTGGGGCATCAAGGGCGACCCGACAGAAGGCGCCCTGGTGGTGGCGGCAGCCAAGGCGGGCATTCACGTGCACGAGACAAGGCTCGAGCATCCCCGCGTGGAAGAGCTCCCCTTCAGTTCCGAGCGGAAGCGGATGACGACCATCCATCGCTCCGGTGGGGGCCACATCGCCTCTTTGAAGGGCGCGCCGGAGCTTGTGCTGGCGCGGTGCTCCCGCATCCTGGAAAACGGCATCCTACGGCAGCTGACCGACGCCGATCATACCGCCATCCTGTCCGCGAACGAGGAGATGGCGGCAGCGGCGCTGCGCGTGCTGGCTGTTGCGTCCCGTACCCTGCCCGACGGCCTCGCGTACGACGAGGACGCCGTCGAGAGCGACATGGTCTTCCTCGGCCTCGCCGGCATGATGGACCCGCCCCGCGTCGAGGCGATTGAGGCGATCCGGGTATGCCGGCAGGTGCACATCAAGCCGGTGATGATCACCGGCGACCACAAGCTCACTGCCATGGCGGTGGCGCGAGAGATGGGGATCTACCAGGAAGGCGACCGGGTGATGACCGGCGCGGAGTTGGAGCGGATGTCGGATGAGGAGTTCGACCGGATCGTGAATACCGTTTCGGTGTACGCCCGCGTGTCGCCCATGGACAAGCTCAAGATCGTGAAGGCCTGGAAGCACCGGGGAGATGTGGTTGCCATGACGGGCGACGGTGTGAACGACGCGCCGGCCCTGAAGCATGCCGATATCGGGATAGCCATGGGCATCAGCGGGACCGAGGTGACCAAGGAGGCCGCCGACATGGTCCTGCTGGACGATAACTTCGCCACGATCGTCATGGCCATTGAGCGGGGACGCTGGATCTACGACAACATTAAGAAATACCTCACCTACCTCCTGCGGGCCAACATCACCGAGGTGGCCGTGATCGGCGGAGTCGTGTTGATGATGGGGCCGGAGTATCTGCCGCTCCTTCCCGCCGCCATCCTGTATATCAATCTTGCGACCGACGGCCTGCCCGCCCTCGCCCTCGGCGTTGCGCCGCCGGACCCGGACATCATGCAGCGGCCGCCGCGGGACCCGAAGGAGAGCGTCTTCACCCGCGAAGTGCTCACCTTCATCCTGCTGGCGCTGCTGGTCGAGATCCCGCTCTTCTTCTGGCTGTTCTTCCATGATCTGGGGGACATCGAGCACGCGCGGACCGAGATGTTTTTCCTCTTCATCATCGTCGAACTGGTCATCGCCTTGAGTTTCCGTTCGCTCCGGTTCAGCATCTTCAAGGCGCCGCCCCACGGCTGGCTGCTCCTGGCTATCTTCTGGGAACTGGTGCTGGTCGCAGGGCTCATTCAGATCCCGGCACTGCGCGAGGCTTTCGGGATACGACTTCCAACGCTCACGGACATGAGTATCGTGATCGGGATCAGCGTTGTGGTGCTCCTGTCCATGGAGGCGCTGAAGGCCGTGCTGCGAAGGACAGCGGAGAACCGGATAACGGGGGCGACACGATAGCAGAAGGTGTGAACTGCACTGCCGGAAGGAAAGGTGGGCGGAGAAATGATGATCACGGACCCCTTCATTGTCGGCCTGGTCCATCCGGGCACGACAACGATCTATCTTATCGAGGTCCTGTTCGCGGCGGGCGTTATCATAGTCGGCAAGCTCTTGATGCGCCGGATGATCAGAAAAGAAGAGCAGGCAGGACAGGTGCATAAAGAAGCAGCATAAAGAAGCAGAATAATGGGTAAGGAGTTCCTATGGCGATCCTGACAATATCGAGAGAATATGGAAGCGGCGGCAGGGAGATCGGCTATGCCGTGGCAAAGCTCATGGGCTATGCCTATATCAACAAGGAAGACCTTCTCTCCGACATACGAAAGGACGGGTCAAAATGGGAACAGTCGGTCAAGGACCTTGATGAGCACTGCCCGAGCGTATGGGAAAAGTACGATTGGTCATTTCGGGGTTTTGCCGCGCTCATCCAGAGCCATTTACTGGAGCATGCGCTCGCAAACAACGTGGTGATCATGGGACGGGGCGGGAACTTTTTGCTCAAGGATTTTCCCCATGTATACCGGATACGAATAATCGCTCCAATGGATATCCGCATAGAACACGTCATGAAGCGGGAGGGCGTGGACAGGGACGCGGCGCGCTGGCTCTGCGAAAAGACGGACAACGAGCGATCCTGCTTTCTCCATACGATCTATGGAAAACGATGGGACGATGCGGCTGAGTATGATCGGGTCTTTCAGATCACCGACCGTTCCGTGGACGATGTCGTTTCGATCGTCAGGGAGGCCCTCACCGAGCGAGACCGGAACACGACGGAAGCAGCGCTGACGGCCCTCGCCATGATGGCTGTCGCGGCAAAGGTCAAGGCCGGGATCGCCACAAACCCCCGCTTTTTCATACCTACCCTTGAAGTCCTCTATGACGGTAACGAGATCGTGCTGCGCGGCATCACCCACACGCCGGAGGAACATACCCGCATCGAGGAGGAGGCCCGGGCGCTCGCTGCGGGTGTGCCGGTGCGATGTAATCTGCATTATCGGAAGTAGACTTCTCGTATGCGCTGTCGCCCTCCCTGCAATCCAGACCCGCACCGTTCCCTTGACTTCAAGACTGCGTCTGCTATGATTGGATTTCATGGATGGTCAATCCCGGAGCATGGAGGATAATTTGAAAAAAATTATTATACTCTGCCTGGCCTTTCTGTTTTACGCGGGTTCCGCCTTTGCCAAATTCGATCCCGCCTTCACCTGGACCACGCTCGAGACGCCGCACTTTTCCATCCACTATCACCAGGGTGAAGAGGAACTCGCGAAACGGACAGCGGTGATCGCCGAGGACGTGCACGCGCGATTGGTCCCGCGCATCCAGTGGGAGCCGACGGGCAGGACGCATCTGGTCCTCGTGGATGCCATGGACGCGACGAACGGTTTGACCACGGTGGTCCCCTACAGGCATATTACGCTGTATATCACGCCGCCCGTCGGGGCGCCCGGTTTCGGAACAACGGTCTATGACGAGTGGATGAGGACGCTCATCACCCACGAGTACGCGCACATCCTGCATCTCGACATGGTCCACGGCGTCCCCGATTTTCTCCAGTATCTCTTTGGCAGACTCTACTTTCCGAACCAGTTCCAGCCGACCTGGATGATCGAGGGCCTTGCCACCTATGAAGAAACCGAGCAGACTTCCGGTGGCCGAGGCCGCTCGCCCGGGGCGGAGATGGTCATTCGCATGGCCGTGCTTGAGGACAAGTTTCCGCGCCTCTCCCAGGCCGCGGTCTTCCCCGACTTCTGGCCCTCGGGTCAGGTCCCGTACCTCTTCGGCGAAGGGTTTACGCGTTTTATCGCCGAAAAGTACGGCAGGGAAAAACTTGCCAATATTTCCACGCGCTACAGCTACTACGGCGTGCCCTGGTTCGTGGATGCGAACGGTCGCTGGACCCTGGGCGCGTGGTACAGCGATCTCTGGTACGAGTGGCAAAACGGGCTGAAGGCGCGCTACGCAAAGATACGGGAGGAATTGAGCGCAACGGGTCTGACTGCTTCGCTTGCGCTTACCCGGCGCGGGTTCGTAAATATCTCGCCTGTTTTCTCACCTGACGGCAATCGCGTCGCCTACACGGTCTCGAATGAAGATGAATTTCCCGCCATCAATATCATGAACGCGGACGGAACGGAAGACCGCAGGCTGGTCGAGAACACAACGTCCTCGACCTCCTCCGGCAAAAGCATCGCATGGAGCCCGGACGGCAGCGGTATATACTATACGAAGATCGATATCAGCAGGAACACAAACATCTACAATGACATCTATTACTATGATGTGAAGGAAGACGAGGAAATTCGCATTACCGATGGACTCCGCGCCCGCGACCCCTTCCCCTCGCCTGACGGGAAAAGGCTCCTTTTTGTTTCGAACAAACTGGGCAGGACCCGTCTCGGCATAATTGATATTCCGAACGACCTCAGCAGTCCGGTTCTCGAAAAGGACATCAACTGGCTGTCCGAGGAGAGCGCTAATCAGTACGAAACGCCGCGTTACAGCCCCGATGGGACGCTGATTGTTGTCGGTGTATGGCAGCCGGGCGGGTACAAGGACATCTGGGTCCTCGATAAACAGGGAAACAAGGTCGAGGAGCTGACGCATGATCGCGCGATCGACGGCAACGCGGCATGGAGCCCTGACGGAAAGGTCATCTACTTTTCCTCCGATCGCACCGGTATCTTCAACCTCTATGCATTCGAACGGGCGACAAAGAAGATCTACCGGATAACAAACGTGCTCGGGGGCGCATTCACGCCTGCCCCCTCACCGGACGGCAAGACGCTCGTGTTCTCGTCGTATAGCTCCGCGGGATACGACATCCACATGAGGCCGGCGGACTCCGCCTCCTGGAAACCAGCTGAGCCCGATCAGGATCGTTATCCCGAAGTCGCGTACACGGAAAAACCGGTTGAAACGAGGACGCATGCATACAATCCCCTGCCCACGCTCGTCCCCCGTTACTGGTTCCCCTGGTTCGGGTTCAGTGAAGAAAGCCGCTGGCTTTTCGGATTTCTGACCTCTGGCCAGGATGCGGTCGAACGCCACTCCTATGCCTTGGCCGGATTCTACAGCCCGAAGACATACCGGAAATGGTATGCGTTCAATTATGTCTATGACGGACTGTATCCGACTTTCCAGTTCGCGGCATCGGATATGGATGGGACCTTCAGCGACCTGCTGAGCGATCCGACAGGCACAAAAGATTACGTCCAGCGTGAGCGCGCGATCGATGCATCGCTCGTCTTTCCCCTGCTCAAGCTGCAAAAACAGCATGCCTTGCTTGTCGGGTACCGGCGGAAAGAGATTTCCGCGCTTACCCGGCTTCCCCCGTGGCCGCGCTATAGCGGTCCTGTTCCCGCTCAGGGCACGCTGGTGTCAGGCCGCGCTGTTTACCTCTTCAACAATGCGAAACAGTATGGTTTCTCCATCAGCCCGGAGGGCGGTAGGACCATCGAAGTGGGGTATAAGCAATACGATAAATCGATCGGCAGTGACTTCAACATCAGCAAATATTCAGCGGACTGGCACGAGTACATTGACTTTCCCTGGAAACACCACGTGCTTCAGGCCCGGGCCTTCGCCGGAATCTCCAGGGGTGAGGTGATTCCCCAGGGCGCGTTCCAGGTGGGCGGCGATAATCCGGGTAATGCGTTAATACCGGTTGATGACGAATCAATCTATTTGCGCGGCTATCCGATCAATTCCTTCCGGGGCAGAAAAGCGGGCCTCGCGAGCCTCGAGTACCGCTTCCCCATCAAGGACATCGAATTGGGCTGGAGCAGCACTCCCGTCTTTTTACGCCGCGTCCACGGTGCGGTCTTTGCCGAGGCCGGCAACGCCTGGAACGATGCATTCCGCAGCAGGGAATTCAAACGATCTGCCGGCGCCGAGGTCCGGCTCGACACCAACCTGACATACTATCTCCCCATCACGTTCCGGATCGTGTTTGCGTATGGATTTGACGACAAAGGCGAGTCGCAGGTCTATGTGTCGCTCTGGATGCCGGCGTTGTTTTAAGGTATCTGAAGTATGCAATAATCTTCCGGGAGGTGCTTCATGATACTCGTGACCGGCGGTACTGGATTTGTCGGCAGACATCTTATCAAGCGACTGCGTCAGGAGAGTATTCCTGTTCGGGCGATCGTCAGGGACCCGGGCAAGGCCCAAGCGCTTAAAGACCTCGGGGTGGATATCGTCAAAGGCGATCTGTCGGATACTGCCTCGCTCGAAAAGGCGGCAATGGGAGTGGAGCGCGTTATTCATCTCGTGGGTATCATCCAGGAGGGACCGGGCGCGACCTTTCAGGGCGTGCACGTGGACGGCACGCATAATGTCATCGAAGCGGCGAAAAGGGCGGGTGTACGCCACTTCTTTTATCAGAGCGCGCTCGGCACGCGGCCCAACGCAAACAGCGAGTATCACAAGACCAAGTGGGCGGCGGAGGAACTTGTGCGCGCCGGCGGAATCCCCTACACCATCCTTCGCCCATCGCTCATCTATGGCCCCGGCGACCAGTTCACCCTCAGGCTGTCGGAGATGATCCGGCTTTCGCCCCTTCTGCCCGTCATTGGTTCCGGAAAATCAAAGATACAGCCGATCTTCATCGACGATGTCACGGCGTGCATACTGAAGGCCGTGACGAGTGATTGTTGCTTGAACGAGATATACGAGATCGGAGGGCCGGATCAGCTGTCCTACGAAGAAGTCACCGTTGCGATCGCCGACGCCATGGGTGTGAAGCGGCCTGCGCTGCACCTGCCGCTCTTCTTCATGAAGTCCATGGCGACAGTCTTCGAAGCCGTGCTGCCCAAGGCGCCGGTGACCACGGACCAGCTTATTATGCTGCAGGAAGACACCGTATGCAACATGCGCGACGTCCGCGATGCCTTCAGCATCGATCCCATCGGATTTCGCGAAGGGTTGAAAAAGTTCATTCGCCCCGCATAAAGCTCATAACATCAAATGCAGCCGCACGCAGAGAGCCCCTCAGCCTGAAGAACAACCAAAGGGATTGCCGATTAATGACAACATGAACTCTTTATTCTGCAAGAAGTACTTCCTGGGCTACCCATCTTTGACCTATAACAACAGAGGAAGATTTCAAACGGTAATTGAGGGAAGCGTCAGGTGAGAACGTGCGCCTTGGGTCGATCGTTCGGCGAAAAGAGCACGCTTACTTGCATCCAAAAAAAGTCATGCCCCCCGGTCCTGCTGGGGGGCATGTAAGTATGTTGCATATCAGATCGTCTTCACTATCTCATTCGAATAATCACTTTCCTGCCCTGAGATGTCCACGGTTGTCACGGTAAAATAGTAGGTCCCGGGTGAAAGATTCAATGTTGTAGTAATGGTAGTTGTCCCGGGATTTGCGACATTTACCACTTGTGTATACGTTTGGGATACTGTTCCATAATATACTTTATACAGGGACAGATCCGTCGCCGGATTCAAAGAGGACCCGTCTGTATTTGTCGTCGGCGCATCCCACGTCAAAGTTACCACACCACCGCCCGTTCCCGTAACCGTAAGCGTGGCAGTTCCTGCAATGCTCACCGATGTTGCCGTGATCGTTGTTGAACCGGCGGCTACTGACGTGGCCAAACCATTGGAACCGGCTGCGTTACTGATGGTTGCAAAAACCGCAGTTGATGAACTCCAGGTTACTGTTGTTGTAAGGTCCTGCGTCGTATTGTCCGAGAATGTCCCCATTGCGGTAAACTGTTGCGTTGTGCCGATTGCAATGCTCGAATCGGCCGGGGTTATCGCAATGGACACGAGTGTTGCCGAAGTCACCGTCACGTCGGTCGATCCCGATATGTCTCTCCATTTCCCCGTGATCTTTGCCCTGCCGCCATGCGTGGCGGTTATATGCCCTGCGCGATAAAACGAGCCCGAGTCTGAAGCGTACAATCCCGTGAAGCCTGCTTCATCACTGCCGGATGCAACATCTAAAGACGATGAAGTCCAGGTTACCGATGATGTCAGGTCTTGTGTCGTATTGTCCGAGTAGATGCCGGTGGCTGTGAACTGTTGACTGGTATTTACGGCCAGTGTCGGATTAGCAGGCGTTATCGAAATGGATTGGAGTTGCGCTCCGGAACTGCTTGTCGTTACATCAGAATTGCCGGCGCCTCCTCCGCATCCGACCAGACCGGCGATAAGTAATGATGTTAAAATAATGAAGCTTGATTTTTTGTTTAACATATTGTGTTTCTCCACTGCCTTGGGCAGAGCCTATCTCGTGTTAAGGTAATAATACGTTAACCTCGGGGTGGCGTCTGTGATTCCAAATACAGAATGCTTTGTGATTTCAGTCACATTGCATGCGTGTAGGTTCTCAGCGATTCAGGTCAAGAGCGGCGTCAGAATTGATCCTGTTTGGGTTTATGGTGCAAGGGGATGTCGGGGCTGAGAGGAATATTGTTTGGTTTAACGTGTTCTTATGGCGGTTCTTATCTCACAAAGTTATTGCGTATCCTCTGAAAATTATCTATACTACTGCCATTCAGCAAAACGTCGCCAAGGAATCAAATTCTCCTCAAAAAATAGAAACACTCTTTGATTTTTTTTAGGGATTCCAGCATGAACGGCTTACCAGGATAGAAAAGACTGTTAATCCGATTGTATTTTGTACTCCGGACAACAGACTTTTCCATCCTGCATCGTTTTCAATGGGGTTAATCCGGGCAACATAAGGGGGAACAGAGAGATGAGTATTGTCGATTGCATCGGGAACACGCCGCTCGCGCTGATGGACAAGATAAACCCGAACCCGAAGGTCCGGCTTTTTAGCAAGCTCGAAGGGAATAACCCCGGTGGATCAGTGAAGGACCGCATTGCCTGGTACATGGTCAAGTCCGCGGAAGCGGAAGGCAGGCTTACAAAAGGCTCGACCATCCTCGAGGCAACATCGGGCAACACCGGGATCGGGCTTGCCATGGTTGGCACGGCCAGGGGATACAAGGTCAAGCTTGTGATGCCCGAGTGCGTGAGCATGGAGCGGAGGAAAGTGCTTGAAGCCTTTGGTGCCGAGCTGGTCCTGAGCCCCGGCAACGAAGGCACTGACGGCGCGATCCGGCTGGCACACAAGCTCTACGACGAGCACCGGAACAACACCTTCATGCCGAACCAGTTCGACAACCCGGCGAACATCCAGGCCCATTACGAGACCACCGGCAGGGAGATCTATGAGCAGACCAAGGGAGAGGTGAGTGTGTTCGTCGCGGGCATGGGCACGACCGGCACGCTCATGGGCGCGGGCAAACGACTCAAGGAGTTCAACAGCTCGATCACGGTCCTCGGCGTGGAGCCCCATCTGGGCCACAAGATCCAGGGGCTCAAGAACATGACCGAGTCCATCGTCCCTAAGATCTTCAATCCAAAGGCGATGGACGAGAAGTTGAACGTGGTGGATGAAGATGCGTTCACGATGACGCGCAGGCTGGCGCTCGAGGAAGGTTTGTTCGTGGGTATGAGCAGCGGCGCCGCCATGTGGGCGGCTGTAAAGAAGGCAAAGGAGATGAAGGACGGCACGATCGTGGTGATCCTGCCGGACCGCGGGGACCGCTACCTCAGTACGGCTTTGTTCACCTCGGTCTGCGCGCAGTGCCCGCCGTAGAAGACTGACTGTTTCGATTCTTGAAGACTCTTCGGAAAAAACAGAGAAGGAAAACAACGAACAACAGCTTATTCTCCGTAACTACTCAGGACCCTAAAACCATGTACTCACACGAAGACACAAAGCACACGAAGAATAGCATTAAGATTAATTAGCTTTCTGGTTTTACCCCAAGTTTTAAAGCCGCTCTTAGTGTCTTCGTGGCTTTGTGTGAGACTGGCCTGAGCCGTTACTATTCCCCGATGATCTTCACCAGCACCCGTTTCTTCCGTCTTCCGTCAAACTCACCATAGAATATCTGTTCCCAGGGGCCGAAGTCGAGCTTGCCCTCTGTGATGGCGACCACTGCCTCGCGGCCCATCACCGACCTTTTGAGGTGCGCATCGGCGTTGTCCTCACCGGTGTTGTGCTGGTACTGGGAGACCGGTTCACGGGGCGCGAGCTTCTCGAGCCAAATATCGAAGTCATGAAACAGACCGCGTTCATCATCGTTGATGAAAACCGAAGCCGTGATATGCATGGCATTCACGAGGACCAGGCCTTCCTGAACGCCGCTCTCCCGCAGACAGTCCTCGACCTGGGGCGTGATATTGATGAACCCCCTGCGCGACGGGACGTTGAACCAGAGTTCTTTGCGGAAGGATTTCATGGTTGGATATTGCGATGTGATGGATGAAGACGAAAGTCTCATACAGCAAACAATTCAACTTGCCATCGCATGCTCAAAACGCCCTTGTGGAACAACGGCTACATAGATTATGATGCTGGGTCGGTCAGGGCGGCCGTTAATCTTTTCTATGACAACGTTTATCTCATTCTTATTACGCAGCCAGCGATGAACAGCTTCCAGCAAACCTCGTCCGATATATCCGATCTTCGTTCCGTTAATCAAGACTGCGATGGCCAAGGGGTCATATTGATTGGTTGGCTCAGGTTGCAGCGTCAGATTCGTACCAACGGTAAGTTGCATATTTATGCCATCATAATAACGAAAACCTGCAACTTCAGTAATCAACTCGCAGGGGTTGTCAACCTCATCGAACGGATGGACAATCGAAAACCAATCGCTCGGCAACCGAGCCCCGGAATAGCCAAGAAGAGCGAAATCCGAGATTCGAGCGGCGGGATGAATTCTCAGCGACTCAAGATACTTATCGAAATCAGAACGCTCGCGTGGAGGCAGACGCAACATAAAGGTTTCTATAACGCCATCCTTATATAAACGGTCGAACTTCGGAAACGCGGGATACCCTACAAAACCAATTTGCACTGCCTTCTTGAAATCCTCGGTCTGCGTGAGATAACGCAATTCAACATCGTGATTGGTTCGGAGTAACTCCGCAACGATGCGACGAGTCCTGTCCCCGCCTTCCGGGCCCTGCCAAACCAGGTAAAGCCTTCGCGGTTCAACTATGTGAGTAATGAGGTTCATTGTGTCTTGCCTATAATATCTTTCAAGTACTGCTGCCTGAAGCCGATCAGTTTGATTATAAACGCTGCGCGGGATTCGGTAAGTTGCGATGGCACATTGAACTTGGTCAAACCATCTATGAAATACTTTAGCTCATTGAGGTCAAAAAGTAAAGATTTAAGCATGATTTCTTTCTTTTCCGGAAATTTTGTTATCAGCCGTACCAACATTTCAGCGTGACTCAGCCGGGCCGGATCGCGAACATCCCACTTCATATGGTGGGTGCCCTTTGTCACATAATGCAAGAGATACGTTGGATCATTGAACTTTGAAAAATTTTTCTCAACTATCTCGCCGCCCATTGAGGTGCCGTTATCGAAAGCTGGCGAAAAAGAAGCACATACTGTTTTATCTCCTGCGCCTTTCCAAAGAATACCCCAGTTATCCTGATGCCGGTCGGTATTGCCGATCAAAGCATCGAAGGTGAATACTTTGCACCAGTATTCGACCCAGTCTTCAGCTAGATGCCCACCATCCACCAGCGCTTTGGTAAAAGATGACACAGCCCTGAAATTATGCTGCGTTCCCTTCACCCTGTCATAACTGGGAACAAGCCGAACCATATACTCACCGCCGTCGATATACCGGACCTGGTGTTCTCCCGGATAACCGTAAAACCATTCTATAAGAGCGCCGCTTCGTTGGCTTCTGCTGTCATAGGCGACAAATGCCGGCGGCACTGGGACGTCCAT
This sequence comes from Nitrospirota bacterium, assembly GCA_023229435.1. Classification (NCBI taxonomy): domain Bacteria; kingdom Pseudomonadati; phylum Nitrospirota; species Nitrospirota bacterium. The sequence goes on along the minus strand of JALNZF010000028.1, from coordinate 15,513 downwards.
CAGACATCCGATAAAATATGAAATGATTTCTATCCAGAACTGCTCCGGATATCGTTGACTGGAATGCTTGAAGAGATACCGATGGTCGGGAATGATAAAAGAAAGGACACTGCCTTGCGGTGAGAATACAGCGTTTTTTGCCCGCGCCCCCTTGGGATAGGGATCGAATTCGCTATCCGGTTGCCACATGCTTATATCGATAACTTCAGAGGGTTTCTGCTTTATTATTTTCATAATTCATCGCGGCGATGCGTTAATTTCAGCTGTGCAATTTCAACATCAACGAGTTGTATGCTGCTCATTAAAGCCAAGACCTTTAAAAATCGTGCTCAACCTCTGTTTTTCCCGCGAACGTATCGGTGAAACCTGCCTCAATGTTCAACCACTCCGGTCCAACGGTTGCGGCCCACCCAAAAAGGACACTGAGGGCAGGATTGTCCTTCTGGATAATCTATGCCTGACTCATGCGGACAGCCGATGATCCGGTCCGTCATGGCCACCGATTTCGCATTGTTCTCTTTGATGAATTGAAGAACCTCTTCGGCAACCCCGGGTTTTTTCCTGATATCGCCATCAGAGAACCACTTCTGCAACTGATCGGCGTCCGCTCCTTCGCGAGGAACGATCCCGACCACAAGTTTCGTGGCCATCTTATCCGTCGGACCGTACAGTGCGATTGTGGCTACCGGATAGCCTTTGAATCCATTCTTCGCTTTTTTCGCAAGTGTCTTTGCCGATGAATTTTTCAACATAGGGCGCTCCGTTCTCATTGTCAGTTATTTATCCTGAGCTGTCGAAACCACGCTGATCCGGACCTTTTTGTCATCGATCTGCTCAAGAAAGGCATTTACAATTACCGCGTTTGCAGCCGGAAACATTCGCACCTTTTCTTTTATAAGGGTCCGCATGTTCTGAAGGTAGGCATCCGTATCGTCAATGCCGGGATTTTCCCTTTCATATTCTTCCGCTAAATGCCGAAGTGCGCTTTCGCGGGCATGCTCGGGAAGCACGGCGATATTCCAGGCAGTGCAAGCGCTATTGAGATAGTTTTGGCGTTCTTCGTTCGTCTCTCCCATGCTGATATAGTCCGCCGCGAATTGCTCGATCATCTTCGAGACTTTGATTGCCGATGAATCGCTGGCCTCGCTTCGTTTGATCTTTTTCACACCCAACTCCTCATTCCGCGCCGCGGATGCAACCGATATTCCCAATCCTCATCCAAAATCATTCTCGCTCAGAATTCGTAACCCCTCGCCAACCAGTAGCGCTAGTCTCCGATAGCCTCTTTGGTTTCCTTACTCACTTTCAGGCCTTCCAACTGCGAGAGCGGCACGCAGAATTTCCGTTTCTCCCATCGGATCGTCACGAACATTTCCCGTTCGCATTCATCCTCCGGCGCCATGCCGACGACTTCCACCACCTCGCCGGTCTTTATTGGGGAAATGGATCTGGCTGCAATACATTTGGCGGCAAAGGGAAACTCCAGGCGGTCCTGAAGATAGTAATACCATCCCATGGCGCGCTCGGCTTCGCCATAGCAGTCAACGATGATATCTTCGTCAATGCGCTCCTCACGGGATTTGTCTGTTTTGGTTTTTGCCATGATTAATGTTGTCGTGTCTCACCCAAGTTCAATATTAGAGGCCGGACTCCATGAAGTACTCAGCTTTTACTTAAAACTATTCGCTTGAAATCACTTGCTTTAAAATCCCCCCTATCTTCAATTAATTCGGGTGGTATCCACGTAACAAAATATGATTTTTCATATTGCTGCTGCCATTTTCCTTTCGAGTCCTTTGGCGATATCAACCATTGATTTGAAACAATATGACATTGTTTTCTGGCTCTCGTTAATGCGACAATAAATTGAGATATCTCCAAGTCTTCAATGCAATCAGCATTTTTTGGTATTGATCCGTTATTTGCTCCTATGATGAAGACATGTCCTGCTGACAATCCCTTACAGCCTACAAATGAGGTAAGCAAAATTGACGGTTTAATTATGTCAACTTCTGGCAATGTCTCTTCCTCGGATTTATTAAAGTAATTGATCAGGCTATCAAAGTTCTGACCAACAACACTCCGCAACGTCTTTTTCGCAGCAGGGGAAAGTGGTTCTTTGTTCTTAATCTCTCGGATTATTCCGATAGCTTTCAAATGGGTAGCAATATAATCCGGATCAAGCAAGTCAACCATCGCTGAACCTTTCAACGAGGCAGCTAAAATCTCTTTTTGTTCCTGGCGGTCGAGATCAATTTCCATAAGAATCCGCCAGCCGAGGTTTGATTTTTCGTTGGTCAACAGTTGTTTATAGGCTTCGATGAGTCCATACTCGACTTCTATGCTTGGAGAATATAATAATGTAGGATATTTAATCCGTAGTTTTTTTTCTACTTCTCTAAGATATTGTCTTTGCCCAACAATCAGAACAGTAGGATACTCTTTCCCTTTCTTGTGAGATTCAGCAATATCATCCGCGTCAATTTTGGCGATTTCATTTTCAATATATTTTGGAATAACTTTGGAAGTAGAACAGCGTGAAACAATAACCTTGGGGTACTTGATGCTATCTTTCTCTTTGGCCTCAATGTAACATTCATAACGTTTATTAATTCTTCCTTGCAAATGCCCCAGTACGTGCGCACGCTTGATAACCGCGTTTGTGGTGTTAACAATGACTTCCGGGCAACGACTGCAAAAAGGAAGTTCGAAAACTGTAAATTCTCCTGATTTGTACAAATCCCGCAAGTGCACGGGTGAAGCAGAACGGCCATCATATACAGCTTGATCATCATCACCAACAATAAGGATCGGTCCCTTCTTCCTTAATTCCTCGATGAACGCCACCTCCAACAGATTGAAATCCTGGAACTCGTCTATAACTATCTGAGTGAAAGATGGCAGAATGGCATGATTTTTTTGAAGAAGTTTATAAAGCCTGTAGACAGAATCGTCAAAACCAACTACTTCGTAATAGTCGCCACGTCTAAGATAAAAATCTACCTCGGTACTTTTTTCATCAAGGGTCCGAAATTTAGTGTCAAAATTATTTAATCCCTCTTCAAGTATCTCAGAGTCTTTTTCAATTATCTTAGTTAAATACGGTATTAATTCAACACTTCCATTTCGTTCATGCAAAATCTTCTTGCAATAAGCATGGAATGTTTTAATTTCAGCGCAATCACATAGTTCTGCCCCCATGTCCCCAACAAGTCTCCGAATGAAGGTCATTGCGAGATTGTTGCCACCAACTTTTTTCTTAAGGAGTTGCCCAAATGTAAACGTTTTACCGGTTCCTGCGCCAGCCACAATCAGTTTTTTCGGGGCTGAAGACTTCAGGATATCATCAAGACACTGTTGCCGTTCATTTCTTTGGCGTTTTATTATTTCGGTCTTATCCATAGACGATTGTTGTTATTATTACATCTAATTTAACACAGGGTTTAGTTTGTAGGTCGGGTAGAGTGGGGCGAAACCCGACATCATTCGTCTCATCGACTTCAATGCTATGTTCGATTCATGACACAGTATCCACCGCAGCCCTCAGAGTCTCGACCGAACCAACATTGCCCTTTTCGCGGCAATCTCAGCATTCCATGCTTTCTCGTCAAGATCATCGACCATAGTTGCAATTGTGTTGGGTTTCGCGTTGCTCTACTCGACCTGCCAACTCCCATCTCAGCGCCACCGGCAGGGCGATGGCCGGTTGCTCGACCAGGGCGTCTTCGGTGTAGCCGGTGGGTGGGGTCATAAATTTTCTCCATTACCCATACTACTTTTCCTCCCACAAATCGCTTAGCGACACAAACATACTGCTCGGCATATTGCGTTCCGGTTGGTCAATGAAGTGATATGAAACAAACCTTAAGTCCCCTTTGTCAACTCGACTGTAGAAATAGCACGCGTTATTTGCCGATTGAGGCGATGGCCCAATTTGCATCAGAGGAAGGAGCTGTAACGCCCGAGTTGAATCTTTCCTTGATAGGTAAAGGAGCTCAACATCCAAACAAGTCGACATAGTTCTAGATTCTTTTAGAAACCCGCTGTTACTGCCTATCAGAACTGCCACTTCGTTCTCAAAGACACCATTCCGCATCACACAATGAAGCGACTGAATCAAATTTGTCTCAATCCATGTGTCTGCCATCACCTCGCGGAGTTTCTGGACTTTGGCAAGGAGCTGTTCATTGCGGAGTTTTGCCTCTTCTTGTCCGATAACTCCGCCGTGACCACTCCAGTCATTGCGCATCTTATTCGTATCCGAAAGAATGCTTGTGAGTTCTATGCGGCTAAGCGTCGTGGAAAGTGCGTTTGACGAATCAGAAAAGATTTCCGCACAGGTCGATCTATCGTCGTCGCTGCCTGACAGAAGTTGCCGTGTCTGTTTACCGAAATACTCCACTGAAAACTTCCAAGTCCCAAAAGTAGCCCGCCGGAAGCTCACGTTCTGCTTCTGCATTGACTCTTTAAACTTCAGTTTATGTTGTTCAAAAAGTGCTTTATTCGATTTGAATGCGCTCATCAGGATAATGCTGATGAACTCGGCTGTTGCTTCAAAGAAATGCAAAAGATGTTCATACTTCGTCTTAAAATCTTTGCTTGGCGTAGCCTGCCATGCACGGAGAATCGAGGCAAGTGGGAATGGCAACGTCTCAAACCATTGATCGAGACCTGCGACAGCATACAGCTTGGGGCTTTCTGACAGCCTATCTGAGAAAACGGAAAGGCGTTTATCGACCTGTTTGACAGACTGTGGGTTAGCCCAAAGCTCACGCTGAAATTGCCCAAGTTCGTTTTGTAGTCCAATGAGCGTATTTTGTTCGGCGGCGATGCGAGCCTCAACTTCCAGCATAGTTTTCTGAGTCTGAAGGTCCGGCAAAAAAACGCGAAGTTCTTTCAAGGTCTGTTTGTTCATCTTAGGGATGACTACTCCGGACCTGCTAAGATTTCGGATTTCTTTGCCGAATTCTGAGTTTAAAAATCGGGCCACAAAACGAGCATCAGAAAGTGCAGGGTCGATTGACACCTGTGCATAGTTCTGTGGCTTCAATGTAAGTCCATCAAGCGAAGCCACGACGTCGCTGATCCCGATCAGGGGAATGAATATGGCGTTTTCGTGTTTAGGAAATTGGAAATCTCCACTGAATCGGCCTAGGTTGATTACTGTTGCCAATTCCTCCAAGGGAATAGCCGACGCGCCAAACAGTCGTTCGGCTTGATCAAATCGTTCTTGCACCCGGATTAAATCCAGGCCTCTAAACGAAAGAGGGTCTACAAATCTTCCAAGTTCCAGGGAACCTCCTTCCTCACCTTTTGCAAGATTGGAAAGCACTTGGCGGTTCATGTTTGAATCACTCGAAAGTTGTGCGACGAACATCTTCGTGACGGGGTGCTTCCGGACAATCACCAAGTAGGACGGAATATTTGTATGAGGTGTAAAAGTCCCTGAGGGCAGAGCCAGCGCTGCATCTAATCCGAGACCAAGTGCGTTGAACTGTTGAAATACCGAGCGCGGCGAAATAAAGAACGATGGTGTTACAACAAACAAACCGATGCCTTCTGCGCTTAATCGCATTGATGCTGATATCAATATCTGGTTTCCAAGATCATCCCCTAACACGATGTCGTTACCACCCATATCCCTAACGGTCAGGGGATGAGATGCCTTTGCCCCCCATGGGAGAAGGCTTGCCACCAGGTCGATCTCATTAACTTGAGAAGAGAGCAATTGAATGGGTGACCCCACCTGCCACTCAGCATTTCCAACCAAGACCTTCCCCAGCGCGGCATGGGACGTGTTTTGTTCGAAGGCGAGAGCAATCTTCGCTTGGGTGACCTCTTGCATCACGCCAATCAACAATCCAATACCCGCCCATGGATCACAAATGGTGTTAACAGTGCGTCCCTGACCGAGGGTAGAAAACACTGCGGTCAACCAATCGGGAGCCGGGAAAAAATCAGCATGGCGTCCAAAGCTACCCGTTATGAAAACACCAAAAGCCGTGAGTTCACTGGGTGAGAAGTGAATCGCTTCTTTTTGTAGCACGGCAGCTATTTCTTCAGCATTACGAAAACCCTGCCCACGAATCCTGTCAAACTTTTCCCATGTTTCTGTGTTCATGTTACACGCCTCCTCTATTGCATATATGATGGAGGGCATCCCGGGTTCGCTACTTAACCCTTTTCATTCCACTTCACTTTGACCGCCCTTTTACACCGGCCCGCCGGACAATATCAACCTTCTCAATTCATCCAGATGTTTCTCGACGAATTCCAATGTGCCGGTTGCCTCATCGTCGGTCACAAGCCCCATCCCGAAGTGACTCGCAATATAACAGAATGCAAACGCCATCTGCGGGTCCGCCATGGCATCCGGCGCGGTATCCAGCGTTGCAATATAGCTGCTCAAAGCGGCTTCCGTTACTTTCTTGATATTCTTATTCGATCGTTCAAGACCCCTGAACTTGATACATACGGCGGCCCCAGGTGTAGCAGATCCTTTTTCGTCAGCACCGCTCCGGCTGCGGGACCGAACGGGATCGCCTCTTCCGCGTCGAGATACGCGGCGGCGATTTCTTTCAGCCAAGCCTTCGACTCGGACGGAAGCGGTTTAATTTCTTTTCTCATTCGCCCCTTTTCATTCTAAGTATGTCATTCCGGCTCGGCTGGAATCCCTCCTCAAAATTTTCCACGCAAATCCGTTAGCGAGATTTCCGACAAGCGGGAATGACGGTGTTAAAGACGCAAATCCGTAAGACAATGGACCGCAAGTCAATATCATCCTTCTTGCCGCTCCGTATCTTTCGACTTTTGTTACACAAACTTCACCGCCTTCACCGCCTTCAGTCCGACCGACCCCCGGGTCATCACGCCGAACGGCTTCAGGTCGATCACCTTTTCCTTGCCCTTGTCGTCGATCACCTTCACCTGTTCACCCTTTCGCACGGGTCTGAAGAGCGCAACCTCTCCCTTCTTTACGTTCACGAGCTTCACGCCCTTGCCCGCGCCGGTGAGCACGGGGACCTCTTTGGCCGCGACAACAACAGCCTTGCCTTCCGTGGTGAGGAACAGGACATTCGGCAAATCGAGGATCTCCACCCCCAGGATGCTATCGCCCGGCTTCACACCGGCAAACTTCTTTCCCGCCCGCGTGGTCACGGCGATAAACGGTGAAAGGTCAAAGGCAAAACCGACACCATGGGTGGAAACGGTCATGGCCGTTACCTCGCGGGGGGCCAGGACAAGTTCCGTCTGCTTGTCCTTCTCTTCCCCGGTCGGTGCGCCCGCAAATACCGACGTCAGGTTCATCGCAATAATCGGCCGTTCGCCGTCGCCGAATTTGAATAAATGCTGGACCGGTTCACCGAACCCGGAGCCGGTCGGCAGGTCAAAGGCCTTCACGACGTAGACCTTTCCCGCTGACGAGAATACGGCCATGTTGTCCCGGGTGTTCGCGGGCAGCAGCGAGAGGAGTTCGTCCCCTTCCTTGAACCGCAGGTTCTCGCCCACGGTCTTTACGCGCCTGATCCAGCCCATTTTGGTCAGGATCACGGTCACGTCCTCATGGACCTGGAAGTCTTCCTGGGAGAACTCCACATCCTCGGCGGCCTTCATCACGGATTTGCGCTTGTCGCCGTAATTGTTCTTGATCTCGAGAAGCTCGGTCCGGATCAGTCCCCAGATCTTTTTCTGGCTTGCAAGGATGGCCTCGATATCCTTCTTCAACTTCGTCTTCTCTTCCTTCTCCTTCAGGATGCGCTCGATCTCGAGGCCGACCAGCTTGTAGAGCTGCATATCGAGGATCGCCTTCACCTGCTCGTCATCGAGTTTGAAATGCTTCTTGAGCTTCCCGGCCGCGTCCTCGCGCGACTTCGCCTTGCGGATGATCTTGATCGCCGTATCGAGGTCGTCGTAGAGTACCTCGAAAGCGTGCAGGATGTGGAGCCGGGCCTTGAGCAGCCGCAGGTCATGATTAAGCCGCTTCGTGGTGATGTCGTGCCGGAAATCGAGGAAGTACCGCATGATCGCCTTGAGCGACAACCGCTCCGGCTCCATGTTCGGCTTGAGCGCTGTGAAGTTGATCGGAAAGGTCGTCTCGAGGTCCGTGTGCTTGAAAAGATAAGCGGTGACAAGCTCGACGCTCGTTTCCGCCTTGAGTTCGAGTACCACGCGCACCTCATGGGTGGACTCGTCGCGCACGGACGAGACCTGCGGCAGCTTCCGCTCTTCCATGAGTCCAATGAGCTTCTCGAGCAGCTTCGCCTTGTTCACCTGATACGGGATCGTCGTGAAGACAATTGCCTGCCTGCCGCGCGGGAGATCCTCTACCGAATACTCGCCGCGGATCCTGATGCCGCCGCTGCCGGCCTCATAGATCTCCCGCAACTCTTTTTTGGAGTTCAGGATCTGGCCGCTTGTGGGGAAGTCCGGGCCCTTGATGTACTTGAGCAGGTCTTTCACTTCAATGGTGGAATTGTCGATCAATGCCGCAAGGCCGTCGATCACCTCGCCGATATTGTGCGGAGGAAACGAGCAGCTCATGCCCACGGCAATGCCCGACGTGCCGTTCACAAGGAGTTGAGGGAACCGCGCGGGCAGGACCACCGGCTCCTTGAGCGAGTTGTCATAGTTCGGACGGAAACCAACCGTGTCCTTGTCGATCTCGAAGAGCAGTTCTTCCGCGATCTTTGCAAGCCTCGCCTCAGTATATCGCATGGCCGCGGCCGGGTCTCCGTCAAGGCTCCCAAAATTGCCAGACCCGTCGACGAGAGGGTAGCGGAGCGAGAAATCCTGGGCCATCCTGACCATGGCATCGTAGGCCGCCTGATCGCCGTGAGGATGAAACTTTCCGAGGACTTCGCCGACCACCGCCGCGCTCTTTCTGTACCTGGCGGTGGGGCCAAGTCCCATTTCCCACATGGCAAAGAGGATCCTGCGGTGCACGGGCTTCAGACCATCGCGCACATCGGGAAGCGATCGGGACACGATGGTCGAGAGCGCATAGGTGAGAAACCGGCTCTCGACCTCGGAATGGAGCGCGGTGTTCAAAATTGAATTCTCTGTTATCGGCATAAAACCCCCCTTCGGTATCGCGGTTTGCTGAATGGAATCCATCTGTTGATATCCGCGATCCGCTTTAGGCAGTTATCTTATCACAAACAATGGGTATTTTTAAAGGATGTTTTTTGTGTACAAAGTGGTGTATACTATAGTCATGTTCAACCTGATGACCAAACAGGCTGAGACTTTCAGCCGCGACACCTTTCGGTGCGGCAACTGCAACCAGGATTTTGAGGCCAGGATCATAACCTGGGTGGACGTCTCAAAAACACCTCAGGCTAAACAGGCGCTGCTGAAATGGGAGTTCAATCTCCTCCAGTGCACCCACTGCGGCTTCCGCAACTTCTCCGGCTCTCCCTTTTTCTATGAAGACTTCGAAGAGGGGCTTTTGGTCGCTGTGTTCCCCGGCATCCCGGATAAACGGGGAGAAATCGAGAAATCGATACGCGCGAAATACGGCTATTACCCGGTGCTCGAATTTTTTTATGATATGACCCAGCTCTGGATGTTGATCTATTTTCAGGAGCACTACCATTCAAACAGGAATCTGCGCACGCTTTCCCGCATCGGCAGGGGTGAAGAACGCCTGCGAAAGATACTGCGCTTCCTCAAAGAGGACCACCTGATGATCAGCATCCGCGAGAAGCTCACTGAATCCTTCTTTAACGATGCCGCAAACGACGAACTCGTGGAGGTTCTGGGTCAGGCCGTCTACTCGCTGGAAGGGATGCTTCCCTGGCCGATGGACAGGCGGTGCTTGTGCGGAGCTGATCTTGAGGATGAGTTCAAGTGCTGCGGCAAACAGGTTAACCTTTCCGAGCATGAACAACTGCTTTCGCGACACTACTCCATCTACTGCCCGGTCTGCAAAGAGTCTCTCTCCGGAGCCTCGTGCGCGCAGTGCGGCAGGGTCTACACCTGGAAGCTCGGTACGGTCGGAACGTACAAGAATGACGATGTCCCATCCATACACAAGAACGCCCTTGCTGAACCAAAACCGCGGGCGCACCTCTAAGACGTGCCGGCGTCCCCGCCCCCTCCTCAGAAAAACCCTATAAACGCAAAAAGGCGGTGATTGCTCACCGCCTTTTTCCTTGTCCGGTCCGACGAGAGAAGGGCACCCCCGCCGGTACGGAACCCCTGCGATAATTCGGTAACCGTAACATCAAAATCACCGCTTGCCGCCGGGTGCTTAAGTCTGATATACGGACTCAGCTGCCACATGCTGCAAAAACCGCGATCAGTACTGCGGTCAGGAGCATCTCCTGCAAGCGCATGCCGTGATGTATGTGATGGGGCAGGGCATACCCCTCTTCAACGAGAACCTCGCCGAGCTTTTTCCGGGAACTGGTCTGCTTGCGGAGGGCATCATCAAGCTGCCCGCGCGAGATGGTGCCTGCAGATACCAGTATTTCTCCGAGCCTGAGCGGGCCGGGCGCAGGTGTTGCGATACTTTGCCTCTGTTGATAATCAAGCACGCCGTTCAGCTCTCTCTTTGTAAGCAGGCCTTGGCGCACCAGAACCTCGCCAAGCTTCTCGCCGCTTCTCTTCTGCTCAATAATGGCCTGCTCAAGCTGTTCGCTGGTGATGTGTCCGGCCTGGACGAGCAGGTCTCCCAGCATCCGGCGAACGCCGGCGGCGATCTTTACAGCATCCTCAACGCGGTCGAGGTGGTCCTGTACTGAAAGGGCCACCGTGATGTCCACCGGATCAAGGATATTCATCCTGACCAGCACCTGACCTAAAAGTTCGTTGGTCTTCTTTTGTTCTTCCAACGCTGCTTCGATGTTTTGCAGCGGCAGAAATCCACCGTCGATCAGGATCTGTCCTATGAAGCGCTTATTTTGATTTTGTTTCAACATGGTTGGCTCCTTTGCGCTCTCTACTGCCGCGCTTTGCTTCTTGTTCGAAGATTCCGACAGAGGACCCATCGCAGAGAAAGACGCTCTATCCATCTGCCCCATTCCTGCCCCAGATCGCGTGATCGAAATGGACGACCACGCCTGTGCAGATATCAAAGGGAGAAACTCTAATTTTTTATCGTGGAATAAACCAGCAAGCACAACCAAGCTATAGTTGGCTCCGGTAATTCTCCACAATTTGATAAATATCCAACCTGCCTTATTATAAGTAAAACAATAATAAATGTCAATACCTTTTTTAACGGTTATGCCGGTTTGGGTCCCACCCTTAGTCAGCACAATAACTTGATATTATTACGTTTTTTCTCACCCACGGAATTCCCGTTAATAAGATACAGGCATTCCTTTGACGTAATACCATGCTTGGTTATCATTGCAAACCAATATGAGCTTGGAATGAACAATCAGCTTTACCCCCTCAGATGGCAATCAACGAAATGGCTGTTGCCGAGATCGGTTGTTTTCGGAACGATCTTGTCGCAGGGCTCAAATCGGTAGATGCAGCGGGTGTGGAAGCGGCATCCGAGCGGGACCTGTGTGGGGCTCGGGATATCTCCCTTGAGCAGGATGTGCTTCTTTTTCACCGTGGGATCGGCAATGGGAATGTCGGCAAGGAGCGCTTCGGTGTAAGGATGGGAAGAGTTTTTGTAGATCTCTTCAGCAGGCGCGATCTCGACGATCTTGCCGAGATACATGACGGCCACGCGGTCCGAGAAATGGCGCACGATATTGAGGTCGTGAGCGATGAACAGGAACGAAAGGTTTAACTCGGCGCGCAGGTCCTCAAGCAGATTGATGATCTGCGCCTGGACCGACACATCAAGCGCCGAGACCGGCTCGTCCGCCACGATGAACGATGGTCCGCTCGCGAGGGCGCGTGCTATGCCGATGCGCTGGCGCTGACCGCCTGAGAATTCGTGCGGATAGCATCTCAGGGCATCCGCGGGCAACCCTACTTTTTCGAGCAGGCCGGCGCCCCGCTCTTCGAGATCATTGTCCTTCGCGAGTCCGTGGATCACGAGCGGCTCGGTGATGATCTCCAAAATGCGCATACGGGGATTGAGCGAAGCAAACGGGTCCTGGAAAATGATCTGCATCTTCTTCCGCAGTTCCCGGAGTGCCTGCTTGTTGAGTGAGGCGAGGTCCCTCCCCTCGAATGAGACGCTTCCGGACGTCGGCTGGAGCAGCCTGAGCGCAAGCCTGCCGAGCGTGGATTTGCCGCATCCGCTCTCGCCCACAAGGCCTAGGGCCTCGCCGCGAGCTACCGAGAGCGTAACGCCATCAACGGCTGTCGCCCGCAGGGTCTTGCCCAGCCCGGACTTGATTGGAAAAGTTTTATAAAGATCGTTTATTGCAAGAAGCTCACGAGTCATATATTCTTCGCTTTTCGTTTGTACTCCGCATTCCGCACTCCGAACTCCCATTCGCCTCACCTGGCCTCCCAGCACCTCACCAGATGTCCTTGCTGCACTTCAACAAGTTCCGGCTCCACCACGCACTGCGCGGTCTTTATTTCACAGCGCGGGGAGAACGTGCAGCCCTTTGGCAGATCCGTGAGCCGCGGTACCGTCCCGGGGATCGTCTTCAACCTTGTCTTCCCCGCCTGAACGGGCCTGGGGATCGAGGCCATAAGGCCGCGCGTGTAGGGATGCTGGGGGTTCGCAAAAAGCTCGCGGGTATTGGTCTGTTCAACAATCCTGCCGGCATACATCACCGCCACTTCGTGGGCGCGTTCCGCGATCAATCCGAGATCATGGGTAACAAGGATCATGGCCATGCCCATCTCGGCCTGGATTGTGCCGAGAAGTTCAAGGATATGCGCCTGGATGGTGACATCGAGCGCCGTGGTCGGTTCGTCGGCGAGGATGAGCGACGGCTTGCACGCGATCGCCATGGCGATCATCACGCGCTGGCGCATGCCGCCCGAAAGCTGATGCGGGTACTCTTTCACACGCTTCTCCGGCGAGGGAATGCCCACGGACCGTAAAAGCTCCACTGCGGCGTCCATGGCCTGCTGCTTTGAAACATCCTGATGCGCGGTAAGGACTTCGGCAATCTGGTTGCCCACGGTAAAGACGGGATTCAGCGCGGTCATGGGCTCCTGGAAGATCATGGAGATTTTTGCCCCGCGAATGGTCCTCATCTCATCGGCGGAGAGGGCAAGCAGGTCCTGGCCTTCGAAGAAGATCTTTCCAGAAACGATCTTGCCGGGATAGGGAACAAGGTTGAGGATGGAGAGCGCGGTCACGGTCTTGCCGCAGCCGGATTCGCCGACAAGACCGAGCACGCGGCCTTTCTGCAGCCTGAGGCTCAGGTTGTGGATCGCCTTGATCACGCCCGCGCGGGTAAAAAAATGCGTGGTCAGGCCCTGTATATCGAGAAGGTCCAAAGGCAAGGCTCCGTCAGGGATTTTGCGGTTTGACGAAATTCAGATACGTCCTCACGGCGGAGTTGTTGGGATCGAACACGAGCGCTTCCTGCCACTCCTCCTCGGCAAGGCCGAAAAAACCCTGCGAGTAATAGGCGATGCCGAGGTGCAGCCGCGCCGGGATGTATCGGGGATTGCTCGCCTTGGCGCGGTTAAATTCCTTGATAGCCTCGTCGAATTGCCCCTTGTCGCGAAGGGCGATGCCGAGCTGGGTGATGATATCGGCAAAGTTCGGCGAGAGACGCAGGGCCTTTTGATATTCGTCGATCGCATCATCCAGAAGCCGCAGATCATAGTACATGTTCCCGATTCGCAAATGCTCGGAAGCGAGTTTGCCTTTGATATAGGGGTCTATTCTGGAGGCGGCGGAGGTCTTATCCGGAGTCACGTCGGCAAAGTGGGAGGCACGCTCAAATACCTGGCGGGCCTTCTCATACATGCCGAGGTCACTGTAGGTAATGGCCAGATTGAGCGACGCCTCGGTGTAGCCTGCGTTCAGGTCCAGCGCTTTTTCAAAAGCCTGCGCCGCGAGTTCGAGCCGGTTGGTCTGGTTGTAAATGATGCCCAGTTTATTCTGAATGTCCGCGAACCGGGGGTTGATGGTCAGGATCTCCTGAAAAATGCGCCCTGCTTTTTCATAATCCTTTGCGTCGTATAACTCATTTCCCTGTTTGTACAGTTCATCAAGCTTTGTCTGCATATTCACCCCGTCACCATAAGACAAGATAGTTGGCGCAATCTTTCTCGTATAAAAAACTTATCACACCTCGATACGATATGTCAATGAAAAACCAAGATATGACCATCGGTGTTGTGTGAAATAAATTCAAGGGAACTCCGGTACATCACAAATGTCATGGTTCATCGTTCAAATAAACATCGCGAGAATAAACGCTGTCAAAAATAATTTTATACCGTCTTTGTGAGCAGAGCGAAGTTCTCTTGCAGATAAACGAATCAACGTGAACTTTGGGGACATTCTCTAGACCTCAAAGGTTCAAGGTTTCCTACGCCTAAAGAACAATACTGTTTGGAACAGTACTTACCATAAATACTTTAACGGGTCCTGGGGAATGCCGTTCTTTCGTATCTCGAAGTGAAGATGGGGGCCGGTCGTGCGTCCGGTCTGCCCTGCCATCGCGATGATCTGGCCTTTCTTCACGGTCTTGCCTGTTGCCGCCAGGATCTGCGAGCAGTGTCCGTAGAGCGTGGTGTACGAGTCCTTGTGCGATAGAATAACGAATTTGCCGATGTACTCGCCTTCGCCGGTCTGGAGCACCGTGCCCGCGGCCGAGGCTGCGATGCGAGTCCCCTCTCCCGCCGCCAAATCGACACCGGTGTGTTTACCAAGAAATCCGCCCACCGGGTGCGTGCGCGTACCCATGCCCGAGGTGATCCTGCCGGGCAGCGGGGAACTGAACATGCCTCGCAGGCTGAAGTGCCGTCTCATCTCTTCGCTCAGATAAACCGGTTTCACCTCAGGGACAAACAGCTCCAGGCCAGGCACGAGAATGTGCTTCGGTCCCAGGTTGTTCACGGCGGCGATGGTTTCCGGAGCAACGGTGTAGAGCGCCGAAATCGTGTTCACGGTCTCCTGTCCCGCGGTCAGGTGGACCACTCCTTTTCGGTTCGGCACGCGGATCGTCTGGCCCAGTGCCGCGTGCAGTTTTTCGAGACCGGGGTTCGCACCCACAATGGTATCGATGTCCACACCGTATTCTTTCGCAACTTTCCAGAAATTTTCCTTCGGTTGGATCCTGTGCTCCGCAAGCGTGATGCCTGCTGCATTCCATCCCGCCTCGACCTGCCCTTGTGTCACCACCCTCGAAAGAATGACCCGGCGGTGGATCTCCCCGCCGACGAGAACGATGACAACAATGACGAGAAGACCCGCGGCAAGGGTCTTGAGCCATACTCCCGGGAAGAATATTTTTTGTAGAAACTGCTTCATGAATGTCCTTATCGCTTCATTATGCTGTTAGGCGCTTACACCTATAACATCGACAAAAGATTGTCGATGTTTGGGTTTTTTATGTTTTCATTGAGTTGTAGGGCAACCCTTCAGGGTTGCGGCTTTTCGGTATCAGCAAGGCTGAAGCCTTG